>RFGE01000103.1 GCA_003696105.1 Deltaproteobacteria bacterium
CCGCCGCGGCATCGGGCGCGGCGTCGGTCGTCGCATCGGCGGCCGGCGAGCCGCCGTCGCCGCAGCCGGCGCATGCGAGCGCCAGGGCGGCCGCCGCGCGCGCGGCCGATCGACCGGCGGCCACCGTCAGCTCCCCGGCGGGTGCGCTGCCACGACCTCGGCCAGTACGCGGCGGAACCCGTCCACGCTCGGGTCCTTGTCGGCGTAGCGGCCGAGTTCTCGCCCGTCGGCGTCGGCGAAGATCACCGTCGGCAGGGTGTGGGCGCCCCACTTGGCACGAAGCGCCTCGTTGCGTTCGGTGGGGTCGGTGACGTCGATCTTCAGCGGCACGAACGCGCTCGTGATGTCGTCGTACAGCTCATCGGAGCCGAAAATCTTTTCGACCTTGCGGCACGGCACGCACCACTCGGCGCCGACGTCGATCAGGACGTGCTTGCCGGCGGCGCGCGCTTCGGCGAATGCGACTTGCTCGTCGTGGCGCCACGCGAGCGCGCGCTTCGGCGCCAGGTACCACGCGACCAGCGCGAACAGCCCGCCGGTCATGAGGGCGACGCCCGCGGCCTTGCGGAGCTTGTGCCGGGCACTGCCGTGAAACGACAGGTGAATGGCGCCGACGGCGGCGCCGGCGAGGGCGACCGCGACGGCGCCCGCCGCGAAGCCGGCGGACGGCTGGATGATGCGGGTGAGCGCCGGCGCGATCGGGATGAGGAAATAGCCGGCCATCACCAGCAGCACGACCCCGCCGAGGCTCTTGACGGCCTCCATCCATGGGCCGCTTTTGGGCAGCGACACGGCGAACACCGCCAGCACCCAGAACAGCAGCCCCATGCCGAGCGCGTACGTGAACATGATCGCCGCGCCGAGCGGTACGTTCTGGCCCTTGGCGATCATGAGGATGATGCCGGCGGCGAACGCGCCGGTACACGGCGCCGCGACGACGCCGAGGACGAGGCCGAGGGCGAACGACCCGCCGACGCCCTTGCCGCCGACGCGATTGAGCCGCTGTTGGAGGCCGTGGGGCAGGCGCAGCTCGAACGCGCCGAACATCGACGCCGCGAGGGCGACGAGAACCCCGGCGATCGGGACGATCACCCACGGGTTGGCGAGCAGCTCGTTGCTCTGCTTGCCCGCGAGCGCGAACGCGACGCCCAAAACGGTGTACAAGGTGCAGATGCCGAGGACGAACGCGGTCGCCAGCAGCATCGCCCGGCGCCGCGTGACGGCTTCGTCGCGCGCGCCGAACACGGCGACGATGATCGGGGCCATCGGGTAGACGCACGGGGTGAGCGAGGTCAGGAAGCCCCAGCCGAACGCGGCGAGAAACGCCCAGACCATCCCGTCGGCGAGGATGTCGGGCACGTCGCCGCCGGTGCCGGCGGCGTGGGCCGCGGCCGGGGCGGCGAGCGCGGCGAGCGCGGCAACTACGGATCCGAACGGTCGCATGGTGTCCTATCGATGCGCGATGACGGCAAACGTTACGCGGCGACGGCGTGCGGTGCGTCTGGCGGAGCCGGCGCCGCCGGGCGATGGGAGGTTCGCATCATCGGTCTGCCACTAACTATAGTAAAGTCCGCGGCCGATGGCCGGCGACGACGACGAACTGGCCCGGCTTCGGGCCGAACTCGACGCCGTGGACGACGAGATTTTGGCGGCCCTCAACCGCCGGGCGGCGATCGTCGAGCGCGTGGCGGCCCACAAACGGGCCACCGGCGCGCCGTACTACGTCGCCGACCGCGAGCGCCAGATCATCGAGCGGCTGACGGCGGCCAACCCCGGCCCGTTTCCGACCGCCGCCATCCGCCCGGTCGTCCAGGAGATCGTGAGCGCGTGCCGCAGCCTGGAAAAGGGCGTGCGGGTCGCGTATCTCGGCCCCGAGGGCACGTTCACCCACCAGGCGGCCAAGCTCCACTTTGGCGCGTCGTGCCGGGCGGTGCCCGCGGGCACGATCGCGGCGGTGTTCGCCGAGGTGACCCGCGGTCAGGCCGACTTCGGGGTCGTTCCCGTCGAGAACTCGAGCGAGGGGATCGTGTCGCACACGCTCGACGAGTTCGTCGACCGCGACCTGCAGATCGTCGCAGAGGTGTTCGTGCAGGTCAGCCACTGCCTGCTCGTACACCACGACATCGACGAGGGCGCCATCGCGCGCGTCTACTCGCACCCGCAGGCGCTCGCGCAGTGCCGCGGGTGGCTGCGCGCCAACCTGCCGCGGGCCGCGCTGGTCGAGACGACGTCGACCGCGGACGCCGCGCGCGCGGCGCAGACCGACGCGGCCGGTGCGGCGATCGCGTCGGAGCTGGCCGCGAAGCTGTACGATCTGCGCGTGTTGCGCCGGCAGCTGCAGGACGTGGCCGACAACCGGACGCGGTTCCTCGTCGTCGGGCCACCGTCCGCCGCGCCGCCGCCGACCGGGCGCGACAAGACCAGCGCGCTGCTGGTGCTGCGCGACAAGCCCGGCGCGCTGTACGAGGCGCTCAAGCCGCTGTCCGAGGCGGGCGTCAACCTCACCAAGATCGAGAGCCGGCCGTCGCGGCGGCGGCCGTGGGAATACGTGTTCTTTCTCGACATGGACGGCCATGCCGCCGATCCGGCGCTGCGCGACGTGCTCGACGCGGTGGCGGCGTGGTGCGAGCAGTTCAAGGTGCTCGGCTCCTACCCGAAGGTGAACTCCGATGGCTGACCCGTTCGACGACCTCGTACCGCCCTACATCCAGTCGCTGCGCCCGTATCAGCCGGGCAAACCGGTGGACGAGCTCGAGCGGGAACTCGGCATCGACGGCGCCATCAAGATCGCGTCGAACGAAAACCCGCTCGGTCCGTCGCCCAAGGCCGTCGACGCCGCGCGCGCCGCCGTGGCCGACTGCCATCTGTACCCGGACGGCGGCGCGTGGAAGCTGCGCCGCGCGCTCGCCGAGCGGCTCGGCGTCGGCCACGACGAGATCGTGTTCGGCGCGGGGTCCAACGAGATCATCGGCATGATCGTCAAGGCATTCTGTCGGCCCGGCGCGGACGAGGTGCTCGCGCACCGGTATGCGTTTTTGAGCTACCGGCTGTTTTCGCAGATGCACGGGGTCGACTTCGTCGAGGCTGACGTCCACGACGACCTTCGCTGCGACGTGGACGCGCTGATCGACCGGATGTCGGCGCGCACCCGCGTCATCTTCCTGGCCAACCCGAACAACCCGACGGGCGCGTACGTGCCGCGTCCCGAGTTCGAGCGCATCCTCGAGGCGGCGCCGCCGCGCGCGCTCGTCGTGGTCGACGAGGCGTATCACGAGTACGCGGTCGCGCTGGCCGACGATTACCCGCGGTCGCAGGACTACCGAGCCGACCGGCCGCTGCTCGTGACGCTGCGGACGTTCTCCAAAATCTACGGCCTCGCCGGACTGCGCATCGGCTACGCCGTGTGTGCGCCGCGCGTGGCCAACTACCTCGAACGCGTGCGGCGCCCGTTCAACGCGGCGTCGGTGGCGCAGGCTGCGGCGCTGGCGGCCCTCGACGACGACGCCCACGTCGATCGCAGCCGCGCGCACAACGCGGCGGCGATCGACGGCCTGCGCGCCGCGGTGGAGGAACTGGGCCTGCGCGCCTATCCGTCGGTCGCCAACTTCGTGCTCGCCGGCGTCGGTCGCGACGCGGCACCGGTCTACGACGCGCTGCTGCGCCGCGGCGTGATCGTGCGGCCGATGGCCGCGTGGGGCTTGCCGCATCACCTGCGCATCTCGGCGGCCGGTGCCGGCGACACGGCGCGGGTGGCGGCGGCGCTGCGCGACGTGTTGGCGGCGTGATGCGCGCGGCGCGGTGGGCGGCGGCTGCCGCGATCGCCGCCGCGGCGTGCGGCGGGCCGGCGGCGCGACCGCCGGAGCCCGTGCCGCAGGCGGCGCGACCGCGGCTGCCGACCGCCGGCGATCCGCTGCTGGCGTGGCTGCCCGCCGGCGCGAACGTGGTCGTCGAACTGGACCTGGCGCGGCTGCGGAGCAATCCGGTCGTGGGGCCGGTCGCCGCCGCCGCCGCGACGCAGCTGCCCGCGCGGATGTCTGGACTGGCGGGCGCCGACGTGGTCGTTCTGGCCGCTTACGCCGTGGGCGGCGCGGAGGCCGACAGCGTGCTGCTGGTGCGCGGCGGCGGCGCCCCGCCGGCTACCGCGGTGGCGCTCGACGCGGGCGTCGTGGCGCTCGGCCCGCCCGCGCTGGTCGCTCGCGTCGAAGCGGTTCGGGCAGGCCGGGGGCGCGCCGTCGCCGAAGACGACGTGTTCATGCGCCTGCGCGACGCGGCGATGCCCGAACGGGCCGGGGCGGCCACCGTGCGGGTGACCGCGCGCCTGGACTTCGACGCGCGGCTCGGGCTCGCGCGGCTGCTCGGCGCGGACGACGTGCCCGCGTCCGCGTCCGTGTGGGCGGACGTCGTCGACGATGCCGCCGCGGTCGCCGTCCTCGCGGGCGAGCGCGCCGGCGACGGACGCGCGCTGGCGGCGGCGATCGACCGATGGCGGGCGCGGTGGGCGGCGGATCCGCGCGCGCGCGCCGCCGGGGTCGCGCAGCTCGCCGACCGCGTGCGCGTCGACGAGCGCGGCGCGGTCGCGCGCGCGGTGTGGGTGGTCGGCCCGCGCGCGCTGCGGCGGACCGCGCGGCGACTCGCGCGCCGCCTCGGCGCTCCGCCCGGCAGTTGAACGCCGGCGATCCATGCGTTACACAGGGCCGTGCGTTCGTATCGCATCGAGCCGGCGGCGGGCCCTCTGTCGGGCACGCTGCGCGCGCCGGGCGACAAGTCGATCGGCCACCGCGCCGTGCTGCTCGCGGCGATCGCCGACGGGCCGGTGACCGTCACCGGCCTCGGTGCCGGCGCCGACAATCGCGCGACGGCGCGCGCGATGCGCCAGATGGGGGTCGAGTTCGACCGGCGCGGCGACGAGCTGGTCGTGCAGGGGGTCGGCCTCCACGGCCTGCGCGCGCCCGCGGCCGCGATCGACTGCGGCAACTCCGGGACGACCATGCGGCTGCTGTGCGGGTTGTTGTCGGCGCAACCATTTGCTGCGACCCTCACGGGCGACGCATCGCTGCGGCGCCGGCCGATGGCGCGGGTGGTCGAGCCGCTTCGCCGGATGGGCGCCGACATCACCGGGGACACGGCGCCGGTGCGCATACGGCCGGCGGCCGGGCCGCTGCGCGGCATCGACTACGCGCTGCCGGTCGCGTCGGCGCAGGTCAAAAGCGCGCTGCTGCTCGCCGGATTGTACGCGGACGGCGCCACGCGCATCGCCGAGCCCGGCCCGTCGCGCGACCACACGGAGCGGATGCTGCGGTTTCTCGGCGCGCCCGTGCGGGCCGAGCCGGGCCGCGTCACCGTGCTCGACCCCGCGGGTTGGGATCGGCGTCTCGCCGCGCGGTCGCTGGCGGTGCCCGGCGACCCGTCGTCGGCGGCGTTCGCGATCGCGGCGGCGGTCGTCGCCGGCGGCGCGCCGGTGCGCGTGCGCGGCGTGTGTCTCAACCCGACCCGCACCGGCTTCATCGACGCGCTGCGCGCGATGGGCGCGGATGTGCGGGTCGACGGCGCCGGCGAGCGCGGCGGCGAGACGGTCGGCGATGTCGTCGTCGACGGCCGGGCCGCCGGCCTGCGCGGCATCGAGGTCGGACGCGATCTGCTCGTGCGCTGCGTCGACGAGGTGCCGGTGCTCGCGGCAGTCGCCGCGGTTGCGGACGGCGAGACGTGGTTTCGCGACGCGGCCGAGCTGCGCGTCAAGGAGTCGGACCGGATCGCGACGACCGCGGCGATGTTGCGCGCGTTCGGCGTCGAGGTCGACGAGCGCGACGACGCCCTCGGCGTGCGCGGTCGCGCCGGTGCGCCGCTGGCGGCGGCCGACGTCGACGCCGCGGGCGATCACCGCATCGCGATGGCGGCGGTCGTGGCGGCTCTCGCGGCGGACGGGCCGTGCCGCGTGCGCGACGTCGCGAACGTGGCGACGAGCTACCCCGAGTTCGCGGACCACATGCGCGCGCTCGGCGTGACGCTCACCGAGGCGTGACGCCGCGGCGCGAGCCGGGCCGCTCGCCGCCCGGTCAGTCGACGTTCGGACATCGACCGGCGGGCGTGTCGTCGTTCGGGTCGAACACCTGCGTGAACGGCGTGCAGGCCGCGTCTCCGCCGGCGCAGCGGACGACCAGCCGCTGGCCCGGGTAGTCGATGTCCAACCGGACGGCGCGCAGCGCGTCCAGTCCGAGCAATCCGTCGACTTCGGCCTGCCGCGGGCGAAGTTCGGCGCGCAGCGCCTGGAGCAGCGGGTGCCCGTCCGGGACCACGGCAACCGGAATGCCGCCGCCGGGCTCGAACTGGACCGCGGCCGCCGCGCGGCACCGGCGGTCGCCGCCGCCGCACGGGCAGTCGGCGCCGCCGGCGCAGCCGCCCTGTTGCATCCACCACACCGCGCGGCGCTCTTCGCACGGCCCGCGCGCCTCCCCGGCGGTGCGGCCCACGATCGCGATGCGACGGAGGGTCGCGACGCGCGCGACGCTGGCGACGCCGGGCAGGCGCAGGCACGCGGCCGGGAGCAGCTCGTACGGCACGGGCGGGTCCAGCCGCGCGTCGGGGCCGGCGCACAGCCCGGGCTCGGCGGCGCAGGCGGCGTCGACCTGCGCCGCGTAACGCCGGTACGCCGACTCCGACACCACCGTCGGGCCGATCCCGGTCGCGAGCAGCAGCAGCAGATCCGTCCCCGACGGGCGCGATGCGTTCGCCGGATCGAAATCCGCGCACGCGCGCAGCGGAATGCGCGTCGGCGGAAGCGGCACCTCGCCCCCCTCGATTTCGATGGTCGACCCGCCCGCGAGCGCGGCGGCGATGACGGCGTCGCCGGCTCGGCAGTGGTGCGCGTCGGCGCCCGCGATGTCCGGGAACAACTGGATCACGGCCGCGCCGGCGCCGCGAAGATCGACGCGCAGGGCGGTCTGCGACAGCAGGTCGCCGCCGAGGATGGCTCGGAACCGTACGCCGTCCGACCCCGGGTCGACGGGACACGCGCCGGCGACGAGGGGTTCGGTGCCCACCGCGCAGGGGCTCGCCGACGGATCGCACGGGTGGTGTTCGAGGATCGGGACCGCGTCGAATCGGGCGCGCGCGACCGGCTCGGGGCCGGCCGAGACGACCTCGACCGTTGCCCGCAGGCGGCGCGGCGCCGGGACCGGCTCGCCGGGAACCGATGGATCGAGGAGCGTCACCGGCGACAGGGTGTCGACCAGGGCGGGCAGCGGACCGACGTCACCGGCGCGCAGGCCGAGCGTCAGCGGGCCTCCCGCTCGGCTCGCCGGGATCGGGAACGGGTCGATGTCCGGGCCGAACTCGTCGTCGCAGCCGGCGACCGCGGCGACGGCCGCGGCGATCAGGACGGTCGCACGCACGCGGCCGCAGCCTAGCACCGAGACCGGCGCGGGCGGCAGCGCGCGGGCCGCCGGGGCGAAAACGGACGCGATCGCGCAACCTTCGAGCGCGGGGCCGACACCCGGATCGGGGACCGGCCGCCCCGCCGGTCCGTTGCGAGGAAACGGGATTTCACCGGGTTGGAGTTGGCACCGCGTTCGCACTACCGGGGCTCGCATGTCTGGCGACTTCAAGGCTGTCTGCTACAAGTGCTCGTACGTCGGGCGCGCCGGGCAGGCCACGCACTGCCCGATTTGCCGGTTCCCGCTGATCGTCGAGGCGGGCGCCCCTCCCGAGGTCGCCCCGATGATCGAGCACATCTTCGACCGCGCGTCGGTGCACCTTGGCGCGCCGCCCCTGCCGGGCGTCGACGACGGGCCGCGCAAGGCCGTGCTCCTGATGGAGGCGCGCCGGCGTCGCATTGCGCGCCAGCGGCGGCTCGAGACGCAGCGCAAGCTGGAGGCCGAGCGCCGGCGCGCCCGCTGGACCCTCGGTGCGGTCGGCGTGAGCGCGGGCGTCGTCGCGGGCGTCGTCGCGGCGCTGTTGGTGAGTGGCGGACTGTAGGGCCGTGCTACATAGGCGGCGATGGAACTCACTCCGTTGCCGCCGGCCGCCAGCCGCTGCGTCATGACGCAGCTGGCGATGCCCGGCCACACCAACGGCGCGTCGGGCGTGTTGTTCGGCGGGATCCTCATGCAGTGGATCGACGTGTGCGCGGGCGTCGCGGCGATGCGCCACGCGGGGGGACCCGCGGTGACCGCGTCGATCGATCGGCTCGATTTCTTGTCGCCGGTGCGGGTCGGCGACGTCGTCGTGTTGCAGGCGCAGGTCAACTACGCCGCGCGCACGTCCATGGAGGTCGGCTGTCGCGTCGAGACCGAGGATCCGAGAACGCGCGCCCGGCGCTACACGACCAAGGCCTACCTCACGTTCGTCGCGATCGATGCCGACGGCAGACCGCGCCCCGTGCCTCCGGTCGCACCGATGACCGACGAGGACCGGCGGCGCCACCGCGAGGCGGCCGCGCGCCGGCGCGAGCGGCTGCGGGCCGCCGGCCGGGGAGGGGACGACTAGCGACAGCCCCTGGGAGGCTGTCGCGCATCGCCGCCGGCTCCGGTCGCGATCGGCGGGCGGTCTTCGGCGTACGTCCTCGCGCCCTTCGGTACCGTATGGTGATACGGGCCCTCGTGCGCTGCGGGCGTGCGCCGAACCTCGCCTCGCAGCTCGCAACCTCGCTGGCGCGCCGATACACTACAGCCTCCTGGCCAGCGGCCGCGCCGCCGGCGATCGGCGAGGCGCCGGCCGCACGTTCGGAGGAGCGATGCCATTTGCGTCACTACATGTCGACCAGAGCGGTTGGGGGTGCGTCCGGGTGACCGGCCCCGATCGCATTCGGTTCCTGCAGGGAATGTGCACGGCCAACATTGCCGCCCTCGGCGACGGCCAGTGGACCCGCGCGTGCATGCTCGACGCCAAGGGGCACCTCGTGTCGGTGTTCGATGCGCTGGTGCGCGCCGAGGACGTGCTGTTGCTGTGCCAGCCGGGGGTGGCCGAGGCGACGCGCGATCGGCTCGCGCGCCACGCGATCATGGACGAGGTCGACTTCGAACTCGCCGACGTCCCCGTTCACCGCGTGTGGGCGGCGCCGCAGGACGTGTGGTCGGCGCCGCCGGTGCTGGCGCCGTGCCCGGAGCCGGTCGCGCCGCCCGAGGCGGTGGACATCCGGCGCATCGAGGCCGGGCTGCCGCTTTTCGGCGTGGACGTCGACGACAAAAGCTTTCCGTTCGAGTCGCCGCTGCGCGCGACGATCGACTACGACAAGGGCTGCTACCTCGGGCAGGAGCCGGTCGCGCGCGTCCGCCATCAGGGGCGACCGGCGTGGGAACTGGTCGGCCTGCGGTTTGCGGGCGACGAGCCGCCGCCGGACCGGGGATCGCCGGTCGCGCACGCCGACCGCCCGGACGCCGGGCACGTGACCTCGTCGGCTCGGTCGCCGGTGTTCGGGCCGATCGCGCTCGCGCGCCTCCGGCGGGCCGCGGCGGAGCCCGGCACCCGGGTTCAGGTCGCCGGCCGGGAGGCCATCGTGTGCGCGCTACCGTTTGACACGCGGCCCGAGGCCGGGTAATTCCAGCGTCCTATGGGTCGTGGAGACAACCGCCAGACGATGAAGATGCGGCGCCGCAAGCGCCAGCGCAAAAAGAAGGCGCGCGAAAAGCGCAAGATCGAACAGGCGAAGGCCTCCGGCAAGTAGCCGCGCGCCGCCCGTGTGCGTGTCGCCGCCGGGAGGCCGCCGCCGCCCGCAGCGCGTCGACGCGCCGTGTGCAGCCCCGGGCGAGGCGCGGGCCGCTGCGATGCCCGCGCGCTGGCGGTGAACCCGGGGGGCGTCCGGCTCGATCGCCGACCGGCGATGCAGCGTACCGTCGGCCGCGGCCACCGCGGGCAGCGGCGCTGCGGCGGCGCGGCCGCCCCGAAAGCGTGTGGCGGCGCGGCCGCCCTATCGCGGCGTCGCGGGGCACCGAGCGCCGCGGAGCCGCCTTACTTGAACACGAACCCGAGGTTGAGGTGCAGCCGGCCGCGCGGGTTGTCTCCGACCTGCGGGTCCAGCGGGACCGCCCACTCGAAGGAAAACGACCCGACCGGTGTGACCAGCCGCCAGAACGCGACGCCGATCGAGTGACGCAGCTGGCGCAACTGAAAGTCCTCGAGCGAGTTCGTGACCAACCCGGTGTCGAGGAACAGGGCGGACGCCCACGGCAGCCCGCCGATGAAGCTGTGGTCCCACACCTGGACCTGCAACTCCACGTTGTGGATGAGGCGGATGTTGCCGCCGGCCGGCAGCACGCGGAACTGCGGGACGCCGCCGATCGGCGGCAGGGGCGTCTCGACGATCTCCGTGAGCAGTCGATCCTCCTCGAAGCCGCGCACGGTGGTGTCGCCGCCGGCGAAGAAGCGCTCCACCTCGGGCAGGACCACGGCCCCTCCCAGCGGAATGCCGTGGTCGTAGCGCAAGCCATTGGTGAGCAAGAAGCGGCGGCCGAGCTTCCAGTAGTGCAGCCCCTTGAACCCGAGTTTGACGAACCGGTCGTCGCCGCCGAGCGCCTCGTCGGCGAACAGCGCGCTGAGTTCGATGCGCCAGCCGCGCTCCGGAGCCAACGGGTTCCGCCGCCCCTGGGCGTCGGTGCGCCGGTCGAGCACGAACTGGGGCCCCACGGCGCCGGTGCGCGTGCGGACGCGCGTCTTCTCGATGTCGTCGTTCGGTCCGGCGACGCGCACGAGTTCCTCTTCGCGATTGCGCTGGCGGAAGTTGTATCGCAGTCCGACGAACCAACCATCCCACTCGCCGCCGGACTGACCCTCGAGCGCCGCGCCGACCGTCGCGCCGAAGCTCGTGAGGTTGCCGAACCGCGGGGTGAGTTCGTTGGCGAGGAAGCCCGCGATCTCGGTGCGGAAGCCGAGTCCGAGCCAGTGGCGCTGGACCCAGCGCGGCAGCAACAGCTTGCTGTCGAGGCGTTGGCGCTGGCTGCCGGCGAGGCCGGTCACTTCGAACCGCACACCGGCCCCCCACATGTTCGGCGCGCGCGCGGTCGCTTCGGCAAATACGCCTTCGTCCGTCGATGCGCCCGCTCCCAGCGTGTAATCGAGCCAATAATCGTAGCGCTCCTGGACGTTGAGGACGACGTTGATCGTGTCGAGATTTCCGTCGTCGAGCCCCACGTAGTCGAACCTGACGTTGGAAAACAAACCTGAGGTGCGCAGGTTGCGCTGGGCCGATTCGGCGCGACCGAGGGTGAACTTGGCGCCTTCGGGGAGGTCCAGTTCTTCGCGGAGCACCCAGTCGCGGGTCTTGAAGTTCCCGCGGACGACGACCTTGCCGAACCGAGCAGAAATGCCTTCCGCGATCGTGTGCACGACCACGACGCGGTCGGGGCCGGTCCGCTGCGTGCGCGTGTCGACTTTCGCGTACGGAAAGCCGTTGCGGAAGTACCAGCGCCGGAGCGTCTCGCCGTCGGCGGCGGCCGCGTCCGGCGTGAACGCCGAACCGGGGCGCAGGCTGACGCGCTGTTGCAACTCGGCGGCGGTTTGCGTGTGGGCGCCCGAGAACACGAACCGGACGTCCTCGACGCGGTGGAGTTTGCCCTCGCGCACGATGAAGCGAACGAACAGGCCTTCGGCGGGCAGGTCGGCGAGAATTGCGGCGGCGAGTGCGGGCGCGCGGCCGACGAGCGACTGGGCGCGCGTCACGTCGTAGTCGACCTCGACGTCCGCATAGCCGCGCGACTGATACAGCGCGCGAATCCGCTGCGCGTCCTGCTCGAGTTGCACGGACGTCGCGTAGCCGCCGGACGCGAGCACGAACCGCGGAAACTCACGCGTTTTGATCGCGTCTCGCAACGTCGCGTCCGACAGAGCGTGGTTGCCGACGAATTCGATCTGCTTCACCTTGAGCTTCGGCCCCTCGGTGATCGTGAACACGATGCGATCGAAGGTCTGGTCCGGCATGCGGAACGACGCCCGCTCCCACAACACGGTCGCCTCGAAGTAGCCCTCGCTCTGGTAGAAGCGCTCGATCGCCTCGGCCGACCGCTGGATTTCAAAATCGTCGTAGGCACCCTCGTCGTCGAGCGTCAGCTGGTCGCGCAGGCGCGACTCGGAAATCGCGTCGTTCCCCTCGAAATAGACCTCGATGCGGCGTCGTTCGCGAATGATGACCGTAAAGTCGACCTCGCGGCGAGCGCGGTTGAAGCTGGTGTTGCGGTCGAAGTCGGTGCGCACGCGCACGCCCGGAAACCCGCGGCGCTGGTAGAGGTCCGCGACGCGATCGATGTCGCGTTTGAGCTGAGCGCGGTCGAAACGGCGCTCCCACCCGCGCCAGATCGGCCACAGCGCGAACCGCGTGTGGTGGAACATCCGCTTGATCTCGCTCGCGTCGACGTCGACGTTGCCGACGACGCGAATGCGACCGACGTAGTAGGGCGGGCCCGTGTCGACATGGACGACCAGTTTCGCCGCATCCGGTCCGTCCGCCACCGCGCTCACGCGAACCTTCGCCTCGAAGAAGCCGATGTCCGCGAGGTAGTCGCGCAACCGCTGAACCTCTTCGGCGAGGCGGCGACGCCGCTCGTCCGGATCGCGCGGCAACGGCTGGCCAACCTGCAATCGCAGGCGCCGGCGGACGTCCCGCTCGAACACCTTGTCTTGAACGAGCGTGTGCAACACGCCCGGGCCGTTGACGTGGATCGCGATGCGGCGTACCCGGGTCACCGGCGCGAGCGCCACCGTGACGACGACGCCGGAACCATCGGTGCGCTCGGTGACGCTCGCGTGGTAGCCGAGCGTCGCGCAGAACTCGACGACGGCGCGACGGCTGTCCGACGTCCATGCGTTGCCGACCGGCATGACCTGATCGAGAAACGCGCGCACGACCGACTCGGCTTCCAGCAGACGCCCGGTGACCTCGTAGCGCACCAGGGTGCGCAGCGGCGCCCTGACGTCGGGCAGCGGCGTGGCCACGGGGGCGGGGTTCTGCGCGCCGGGCGGCTGCGCGGGCGCCTTCGCAGGTTTGGGGGCGTCCGATCCGTCGCCGGCGGCCGACTGCGCGCGCGCGTCCGCGGCCACGGACAGGACGATCGCGGCGGCGACGGCGTGCGCGCGGATCATTCGCCGACTCTCCCCTTGACGCCCGCTTTGACGCGGTGACCGCGGAAGTCCTCGTCGGTGTCGTCGAAGAACTGCTTGAGCAGGTATTCGTACGCGAGCGACCACCGATCGGAAAGCTGATACTCCACCTGTGCGCTGAACGTGTAGCCCTGCAGCGTGCGCTCGAACTCCGTAAGCGCGCGCGCCTTGTTGCCGATGCGCTCCTCGACTCGGCCGCCGACGCCGGCCGTTCCTACCTCGAGGCGCACGACGTCCAAGCCGGTCGCATTGCGGAGCGGCTCCTCGACGAGCGCCGAAATGAAGTCCCCGAGATAATCCTTTGCGACCTGATCGAAGGCGCCGAGTCCCTCGGTGCGCGCCGTCGTTCGGCTGCCCTCGAAGTTCTCGTTGCCTGCAATGGGCTCATCGCCGAACAGCGAGCGCGTCTCCTCGGTCGTGCGGCCCGCGAACAACAGGGTCAGCGTTTGCGACTTGTTGAGCCCCGTGTTGGTGGTGTACAGGTCCCAGTTGAGGTTCGCGAGCGTCCCCTCGAGTGTCAGCACCACGTCGTGTTCCGTCCCGCGCGCGTCCAGGTAGGTCGCCTCGCTGCGGATGTCGATCGTCGGGTTGTCGTCCGGGAACTGTTTGAACCGCGAAAACAGGATTGCCCCCTCCGTGCGGTCGAAGCGGGTGCGCATGCCCTGGAACTTGAACGAGCCCTGTTGGACGCGGATCTCCCCGTCGAGCCGTGGGCGGCTCGGCGTGCCGGTGATCTCGATCTCGCCATCGAGATCGATGTCGGCGACGTTGTTCTTGATGGCGAATCCGCCCCCGGTCGTAACGCGCAGATCGATCTGCGCGTCGGCGAGCAGAGGAATCGCCTCGTAAAACGGCGGTTCGGTCTCTTGCACGCGCTCCGGCTTCAGCGCGGTGAGCAGCGGGTTGAATTTTTGAATGTAGCGCCCGTCGATGATGTCGAGTTGGCCGTAGATCTCCAGCCGATCGCGGTCGCCCAGAATGCGGAAGTTGCGCACGTCGACTTCCAGTTCGAGGATCCGCGGAATGCGGAACGGCAGGCCTTCGGCCGCGAGGGTGATGTCGACGTCGGCGGGTCGCCAGTCGTCCAGGCTCAGTTCGCCGCTGAGATCGAGGAGCTGGCCGGCGTCGTCGATCGTTCCGCCGAGTGATACGAACTCGACGACCTGGTCGTCGAAGTCGATTTCGCCGCGCGACAGCAGGACCTCGCGGCGAAGTCCGCGCGGCGTGAACGTCAGTGGATTGTCGCCGCCGAACGTCAAACGGCCGCTGATGTTCGGCATGCGGCCCGTGCCGTACAAGTCGATCTCGATTCCGGCGCTGCCGCTGGCGGCGGTGAATGCGTCCGGCGCCGCGACGTTCAGCAGCTTTCCGGCGACGCGACCCTCGAGCCGCAGGCCCCACGTCCGCGGTTCGAAGTCGTCCATGCCGACTGCGCCGCGCACTTCGAGGACATCCGTTTCTCCCGTGACGTCATCGTCGACCTCGATCGTGAAGCCGGTGAAGATGACGGACCGGTTCGTGACCTGCAGCTTGGCCATCGGGATGCGGATTTCGGCGTCTTGGCCGAGCGGGCGAACCGCGATGCCCTCGAGTTCGAGGATGCCGGTCACCGATGGCGCCGCGACCGGCCCGACGACGTCGATTGACGCGCGGGCGACGCCCTGTGCGCGCTCGAACACGTCGCGCAGGTAGGGCTGGAGCAGGCCGACATCGATGGCGCCCGCCACGTGTGCGTCGACGCGATCGCCGTCGATCCGGCCGGTCACGGTGAAATCGCCGGTGGGACCGCGGAACACGGCCGGCTCGACGAGCTGCGCCGTGTGGCCGTCGTAGCGGATGTCGACCGCGGACACGGCGCGCGCGCGGATCGGTCTCGGCCGCCCGTGGGGATCTTCGTCGTCCATGACGAGGACCAGTTCGGACAGATGAAGCGCGAATTCCGGCGGGCGGCCGGGGGCGACGACGAGGTGCTCGAACCGTCCGGTCATCCAACCGCGCACGCCGTAGCGCCGCGACCACTCGGGGAAGAACCGATCCAATTCGATGCGGCGAAACGCCACGTCGAGCTCGGCGCGCGGTTCGGGAGCGGTGTGCAGGACGCCGTCGACCGTCAGCGTGTCTTGAAACAGCGATCCGGACACGCGCATCTCGCCTTGCCCGGCCTCGGTCAACCGGAGATCTGCGGCGCCCAGAAACGCGTCCTTGAACCAGACGCGATCGAGCGACAGCGCGCCGGTGACCACAGGGACAGCCACGGTGCCGCCGAGCCGAAGGTCCGCGTCGGCGAGCCCGCCGATGCGGGCGCGCCCGCCGGCACCGGCCAGCATCGGCAGCGAATGGAGCGGAATGTCTCGAAGGCTCAGTGCGCCGGTCAATTCGCGGTGGGCGCCGACGGCCGCGTCGATGTCGACGCGGCCGCCGAGTCGGCGGTCGACGTGGAGCTGCACGGAGAGGGACCCGTCGGCCGCGGTCGCGCCATCGACAGTGAAGTGGTCGTAGGCATCGCCGGCGAGCACCAGATCGTCGACGCCGGCGCCAAACGTGGACACCGGGGCTGCGATCGGCCCCGACGCCGTCGCGTACACGTGCGCGACGCCGGAGACGGACTCGGACAGACCGGGAATTCGTCGCAGTTCCAGCCCCTGGCCGGACAGGCGGACGTTCTCCAGTCGCACGCGGCGTCCGCGAAGGGACACGGCGCCGCGCGCGGTCAGCCGGCCACCGAACGGCCGGGCGTCGGCGCGATCGATGACGATCCGGCCGTCGCGATAAGACCACGCGACGGTGGCGGACCCGATGTACGGGATGCCGCCGAGGGTGACGGCTGCCGCGGGAACGGCCGGGGCGGTGAGGGGACCGGCGATGCGGGCCGTGCCGTGCGCGCGGGCCGCGATTGGCGGATGCCCGAGCCGGCGCAGCCACGCGCGCAGGTCATCGGAGGCGAACGACAGGCCGAGGTCGACGGCGCGGGTGGCGAGATCGACCGTAGCGCGGCGCGACGCGACCCACGTGGCGCCGCGCGCGATGCGCAGACCGTCGGCGCGGACCTTGCCGCCGGCCAGTTCGACCGCGCCGCGCGCGCGCACGGCTCCGAGGTGCAGCGCGACCGGATCGAACCGCACGCCGCCCGGGATGGACCGGGCCGCGAGTCGACCGGACAGCATCGTTCCGGCGGTGAGCCGCGCCGTCGACCGTGCGATCCATGGTTGCAGCTGCAATGGACGGTCGATCGTGACGCGCGCGCGGAACGCCGCAGTCGGGTCGAGCGCGTAGTCGCCGGCCAGGTGGACGCTGCCGCCGGCCAGTTCCGCGCGCGCGTCGACGAGTTCCCCGGCGCGATCGGCCCGGCGGTACGTCGCCGTCGCCGTCGGAATCGCGATGTCGAGCGGGGGCCCCGCGGCGGACGGCCGGACGACGGCGCGGGCGTGCTCGACGGTGGCGCGGACGTCCGCGGCCGCCCGCGGTCCGGTGATCTCGATTCGCGCGCGGAGATCCTCGCCGGCTATCGCGCCGCCGGTGAGCGCGGCGGCAAGGCCCGCGGCGCGGTCGATGTGGACGTCGACCGCGTAGCGCCCGCCGTCGGCGCTGAGCCAATAGTCCTCGAGCCCGCCGGTCACGGTCAGCTCCGCGCCCTCGGCCGCGCGCGCCGTCGCCGACCACACGAGGTCGCGCGACCGGTCATCGTATCGCGGGACCGCCGGATCGTCCTTGGCGAGGGTCGCGACGCGGACGTCCTCGAGCGCGATCGACGGGGCGCCGGCGATCGCGAGCGCGCCGCGCGGGGCGCGGAGATCGGTGAGTCGATAGGAAAACCGCGCCTGCTCGTCGTGCGGTCCCTCCGGCTTGGCGTAGTACAGCCACCCCGTGGTGGTCGCGTCGTCGGCGCGCGCCCGGAAGCTCGGGAAGTCGAACTCGACGTCGACGCCGTCCACCGCGAAGTCGCGCAGGTCCCAGGTCGAGCTGCGCGCCAGGTCCTCCGCGCTGCCGGGCGGCGCCGGCGGGCGGTTCGAATAGAACGCGCCGATGAGGCTCACGACCGTGGTGTCGTCCGGGCTGGTCGGGTAGGGCTGGGGCTCCTCTCGGAGGAGCACCCAGCCGCCCCGCGGCGCGCGGATGTCGCGAAACACGTAATCGCGGCGCAGCGCGAAGTCGCGCAGCCGCATGCGCGTCGACAGCTCCGGCGCCGTCACGACCGGATCGCCGCTTGCGTCGTACACGGTCACGTCGCGCAAGGTCAGCCGGACCCAACCGCCGACCAGCAATCGCGGGGCGTCCGCGAGTGGCCACTCGATCGTGCGGACGGCGACGCGGCCGCGGATGCGCGCGTTGATGCGGTCGGTCACGAGGGATGCGAGGCGTTCGCCGTGAAACCAGATGCGCGCCACTGCGATCGCCGCGAGCGCCAGCAGCGCCGCCGCGATGGCCGCTCGGCGGCCCCGGCGGAGCCATTTCCGCTGTCGAGACAATGGCTTGGCGAAGCGGAGAGTAGCACGCGGGCGCGCGACGGGCCGTTGCGGTCGCGCGCAGCCGTGCCGCGCGGACGCGGGCGGCGGCCCGGCGCCGCCGCCGGCGATCCTGCGGCATGCCGCCCCCACGGCGCCCGCCGGCGCTCGGGTCGGCTGTCTCCATGTGGATGGCATTTCAAAAGGTTATGTGTGGCACGTCGTTTGTATTCGCTGTGCCGAAAGGAGTAGCTTATGGGCCGCCGACTGTTGTACGCCGCGCTGGTCGCCGCCCTCGCCGGGTGCGGGGGCGGTGGGGGCTCCGATCGCTCGGCCCCGGGAGCGGACGCCGGGATCGGCGATCTGCCCGATGAGGACGGCGACTCGATTGCCGACGAGCACGAGGGCCGCGCTTCGGGAACCGATACCGATGGCGACGGCGTGCCGGACTACCTGGACCCCGACTCGGACGACGACGGGATTCCCGACTACCGGGAAGCCGGCGACGACCGGACCGGCACGCCTCCGGTCGATTCCGACGGCGACGGCACGCCGGATTTTCGCGATACCGACTCCGACGACAACGGCCGCGCCGACGGCGTCGACGGGACCGAGGATCTCGATGGCGACGGCAAGGGTAACTTCGCCGACCTGGACGACGACGGCGACGGGATCCGCGACGTCGACGAGATCGGCCCGTCGGCGATGATGCCGCTCGACAGCGACGGCGACGGCCTGTTCGACTTTCAAGACATCGATTCTGACAACGACACGATCAAGGACCTGCACGAGGGCGTCGTCGACACCGACGGCGACGGAGTGCCGGCCTACCTCGACGACGACAGCGACGGCGATTGCATCCCCGACGCAGCCGAAGCGGGCGACGCCGACGTCGACACGCCGCCGGTCGATAGCGACGCCGACGGCAAGTTCGACTTTCTCGACTTCGACTCGGACAACGACGGACTCGTCGATCAGGCCGAGGACGTCAATTGCAACGGCTCGGCCGACGGCGGCGAGTCGTCGGCGACCAACCCGGACAGCGACGGCGACGGGATTTCGGATCTCGTCGAGACGGCCGCCGGCACGGATCCGAACGACCCCGGCGACAACCCGGCGGCCAACGGCGACTTCGTGTTCGAGGTGCCGTACATGAAGCCGCCGAACCCGCCCGACGACACGCTCGATTTCGCGACCGACGTGTCCCAGGCCGACGTGGTGTTTGCGATGGACACGACCGGGTCGATGGGCGGCGAGATCAACAACCTCAAGGCGTCCGTGTCGTCGCTGGTGACGCAGATCCGGGCGCAGGTGCCGAACATCGCGTTCGGCGTGGTGGAGTACCGCGACTTCCCCACGGGCGACTACGGGGTCGCCGGCGACTTTCCGTTCAAGCTGCGCCACCGGGTGATGACCGTCAACACCGGCGCGGGGCTGTCGTCGATCCAGTCTGCGGTCAACGGCTACAGCCTCGGCAACGGTGACGACACGCCCGAAAGCGGCTGGGAGGCGCTGTACCAGACGGCGTCGGGGGCGGGGATCGTTGCGGGTGGAGCCAACGTCCCGCCGTTCAACCCGGCGACGGCGCCGCCGGCGACCCCGCCGGCCGGAGAAAGCGTAGGGGCCATCGGCGGAGCGGGTTTCCGAACCGGCTCGCTGCCGATCGTCGTGTGGATGACGGATGCGTGCAGCCACAACTCCGACATCGGGCAGGCCAACAACTACTCGTTCTCCGGGCCGGCGCGCAGTACCACCGCGATCAACGCGCTGCTCGCGATCGGTGCCCGCGTCATCTCGGTCGTGTCGTCCGGCGACATCTGCACGCGGGACCAGCAGGCTCTCGGCGTCACGACCGCCACCGGGGCGGTCGTCCCGCCTTCGGCGTGGGGACCGGCAGGCAGCCGCCCGGCCGGTTGCTCGGTCGGCCAGTGCTGCACCGGCCAAAACGGCGCCGGCCAGGCACCGGACGGCACCGGCAACTGTCCGCTCGTGTTCCACATCGACGCCAACGGCAACGGGCTCGGCACGGCCACGGCCGACGCCGTCGAAGTGCTCACCGGCTTCGCGACCCTCGACATCGGCGCCGATGCGCAAGACGATCCGTCGGACGCGGTGGACGCGGTCGCCGAGTTCATCGATCGAATCGAGGCGAACCCGTCCGCGCCGGCGCCGTGTGCGTCTGGGCTCACGGCGATCGACGTGAATCCGGCCGACGGCGTCAACGACACGTTCGACGAGGTGACCCCCGGGACGACGGTCTGCTTCGACGTCGTGCCGAAGATGAACACGACCGTGCCGGCGCTCACGACGCCGCAGATGTTCAAGGCCACGGTCGTGGTGTCCGGCGACGGCGTGACGACGCTCGATACCCGCGACGTCTACTTCCTGGTGCCGCCAGAGATCCCCGACGAGCCGATCGAATGACGCGCCGTGGCTGCGCCGGTGGCAGCGATGCCAACTGCGTTGGCGGGCCGGGGCGCTAACGTGGCCGCCGGGCGCGGATCCCCGTTGGCCTCCGCGTTGCACTATGCTGGAGGTGTGCGCCGCGCGCCGCGGCGCCGCCGAAAGGTCACCATGTGGAACCCGTGGAGCGCCGTGGCCGGTGTCGCCGGTCGGACCCCGGAGTGGGCGAGCGGCAGCCATGCGTCGTCGCAGGGGTTTGCCGCCGGCTGGCGCGCGCGGGCGCTCGCCGCGCTGGTCGCGGTCGTCGCCATCGCCGGCACGGCCGGGTGCAACACGCCGTCGATTCCCATCCCGCCGCCGGACCCGGACCGGATGGTGTTCGCGGTCGACCCGGATGCGGGCACCGCGACGTTCGAATACGGGATTCAGCCGGAGTACGGCGGCGCGCAGGTGTACGTGCTCAACGAGGACCGCGGCGTCGGCGTGATCGATACCGCGCGCGCGGACGGTTCGGTCGGCCCGACGGCGCCGTTCGCGGGTACGCCGGGCGACCGGGTGCGCGTCACGTTCGACCTCGGCGACCAACTCGCGTCTACGTGCGTCGTGCTGGCGGATGGCGTGCCGGCGGGCGAGTGCGGCCCGTGAGGGCGGCTCGCTCGGCGCGGCTGTCGCGGCGCCGCCACTCAAGCGCCGGCCCGAGCGGTCGATGCGCCAGGTAGGGAGGCTGCCATGTACCGATCGATGAGCCGCCGAGGTGCCTGCGAGTGTTGTGGAGCCCTGGCCGAGCCGCACGACGCGCTACTCGTCGGTGGGGGCGTGCGGTGTGGGCGGTGCGCGCTGCTGCTCGACATCGCCGGGCATCTGGACCGCGCCGGCGGGGGCGCCGGCGTGCGCTGGCTTGCGGCGGTCCTCGCCGTCGCGTTGTGGGCGGTGGCCGGCAGCGGAGTGCTGATGGCCGCGGCCGCCGTGCTGCGTTGACGGCGCCGGCGCGCCGAGCGCGGCGAGCGCGGCCGCGGTAATGGTGTCGATACAACGCTCGCGCCCCCAGCGCGGCAACCCATCGCGCGCGAACCGTTCGCACAGCGCTTCGACCAGATGGAACAGCGTGAAGGCGGCGAGCGCGGGGTCGGCCTCGCGCCAAGGGCCTCTGCGCTCGGCCAACAGCCGCTCGACGGCGGCGACCACGGCGCGCTCGCCGGGACGATGGCCTACGCGCCGCTCGGCCGACGACAGCGCGTGCAGCACGCGGTACAGCGGGCCGTGCGCCACGTACAGGTCGAATACGGTCTCGACCACGCCGCGCGCGACCGCGGCGACGTCGGCGTCGGCGAGCGCCGCAAGCCGCGCGAGCACGGCGTCCGTTTCGACGGCCGATAGATCGTCGAGTAGTCGCTCCACGATCGCCTGCTTGTTCGGGAAGTACTCGTAGATGGAGCCGATGCCGACGCCGGCGGCGTCGGCGATGCGGTTCGTGTTGAAGCCGTCGGCGCCGGCGTCGATCAGCACGCGCCGAGCCGCGGCGAGGATGCGGTCCACGGTGGCCCGCGCGCGCGCCTGGCGCGGGCGGCGGCGAGCGGACGGCGTCACGCGGGCGGCCGATAGCGGTTGAGTTGGTTGTAGTACAGCGTGAGCACGCGGTTGCGCACGTCGCTCGGCAGTGGATCGAGCAGTTCCCAGACCTGGCCGAGCCGATCGCTGGGGGCACGCCCGCCGCCCAGGCCGGCCATCGCCAACAGCTGCTCGATGCCGCGGTCGTCGAGCTTGGCGAAGTCGACCGCGGACAGTGCGGCACGGACCGCGGACAGCGCGTCGTCGCCCGCGTCCGGTGCGGCCGCGCAGGCGTCCGCGAGGTCGGCCAGCCACGCATCGAGGCGCGATTCGACGGCCGGCGTGAGGTTCACGTGAAACGTGGCGGGCAGCGTGTCGGTGGAAAGCTGCGGATGCATCAACCAGCCGCGCCGCTTCATTTCGTCGCACAGGCGGAAGACGCTGTGGGTCTTCGACGCCACGGCGAACAGCGTCATCTCCGGCCGGCCCACGATCGTCAACCCGTCGATGGCGCCGATTCCGGCCGCGAACCGGTCGGCCATCGCGGCGAGCCTGCGCGCGATCGCCCGGTAGCCGGCGCGGCCCAGGTAGTGCAGCATCGCCCAGGTCGCGGCCATGGGCCCGCACGACTTGCTGCTGAGGATGGTCGGGTTGATGACCGCGTATCCCGGCCACGCCGAGTGGGTGAAGATCTGGTAGCGGCGCAGCTCCGGGGTTCGGTACAGCACGACCGACGCCCCCTTCGGGCACAAGGCGTACTTATGGAAGTCCATCGATATGGACGTCACCCCGGGCACGGAGAAGTCGAAGGGGGTGACGTCGCGGCCGAGCTCGCGAAAAAACGGCAGGAGAAACCCGCCAATGCACGCATCGACGTGCAGAAGGAGGCCGCGGTCGCGCGCGAGCGCCGCGATGTCGGGGATCGGATCGACCGCGCCGTGGGCGTAGCCGGGCGCCGAGGCGACGACGAGGGCGGTGCGGTGGCCGATCGCGGCCGCCATCGCGGCGACGTCGGCGCGGCAGGTGCGCGGATCGACCGGCGTGACGACCGCCTCGACATCGAAGTAGTGGGCCGCCTTGAAGAAACACGGGTGGGCGGTGGCCGGCAACACCATTTGCGGCCGCTCGATGCCGCGCTCGGCCCGCGCCCAGTCGCGCGCCGTCTTGACCGCGAGCAGGACGCTTTCCGTACCACCGCTGGTGAAGTTGCCGGTGACGTCGCCGTCGCCGCCGAGGTGGTGCGCCGCCATGGCGACGATCTCCGTCTCGAGGGCCAGCGCGCTGCGGACGACGGTCGGGTCGAGCGCGTTGTCCCACAGAAACGCCTGGTACGCGCGCTCGGCCACCGCCGCGGCGTCGTCGTCGGGGTGGAACACGAACGCCAGCGCGCCACCGCCGCGGGTGTCGAAGTCGCCGCGTTTGTGGGCCATGAGGTCGGCGAGGACGGCGTCGCGCGCGCGCCCAACTTCGGGAATGTCCATGGGGTTCGCCTCCGCTGCAGTGAATCCGAGTTATTGCTCGGATTTTGCGCGGGACCCGGGCCGCCGCGCAAGCCAAAACGGCGCGTGGACGCGGGGCGCTCCGCCGCGGTCGGCGGCGGCCGGGCGGCGGCCGCCGCCTGCGCGTGTTGCGGGCCGCGGGCCGCCTATGGCGTGCGCTTGGCCTTCGTCGGCAAAAACAGGGACACGCCGACGCCCGCGAAGAAGTGGTTGAGGAACCGGTCGTCGTCGCCGGTCACCGCCAGGTCGGCGTCGAAGTCGAGTCCCGAGGGGTTGTCCTGGAACCAGTAGTCGCGGAAGGCCAGATCGACCGCCACCCACTCATTGACGAACAGGTGGACGCCTCCGGCGAAGTACAGCCCGACCCGCGTGCCGTCGTTGAGCGGGTCGTCGTTGTTCGGGTCCCGATCGGGCGGGATGTTGTTGTCGAGATCCCCTTTGGGGTGCGGGTCGGGATTGAACGAACAGCACGAGTTGTCGAGTTTCGCGAAGGCGACGCCGCCGCTGAAGTAGAAGTCGAACGCGATGAATGCCTTCGCGAATGCCGCCAGCTTGCCGTACCACGGCGTCCAGTTGACGTATGCGGCGCCGTGCAGCTTGATGTCGTTGAGGTGCTCCTTGAACTCGGTGCGCGTCGGCGTCGGATCGCCGTCCGGGTAGGTGTCCTCCAGCGTGTCCAATATGCGCGTGGTCAACCCGGTGTTGACGCTGGTGCCGAACACGCCGACGGCGCCGAACGACCACATGTCCGACAGGTGGTATTCGGCCTTCAGGCCGCCGCCAATCGTGTGCTTGAAGTCGGCGTTGATCGATGTCTCGAACAGCGGCGACACCTCGAAGCGCTGCTTGACGAGCAGGATCCGGTGGCGCACCGCGGGCTGCCCGTCGAGGGGGCTCTTGCGGTCGGCGAGCGCGTCGGCCGGCACCGCGGCAACCGCCGCGCTCACGGCGATGGCACAGAGGAGACTGGCGAGATTCTTCATGGTCGACTCCTAGCGACGGCCGCGGCCCAGGAGGCTGTAGCGCACAGCCGCTGACTGCGGTCGCGATCTGCGGGCGATCTTCGGCGTACGTCCTCGCGCCCTTCGGTTACGTATGTGGATACGCGCCCTCGTGCGCTGCGGGCGTGCGCCGAACCTCGCCTCGCATTTCGCAACCTCGCTGGCGCGCCTATACACTGCAGCCTCCTAGCGGAAGGTGGTGTACTCGAACGACGTCGGGAACCAGAAGCTCACGCCCGCCTGGAACATGACGTTGTTCACCAGGGACGAGTCGGCCTCGTTGCGGGCCTGGTCCGGCGGGCTGGGCGCCGTACGGTCCGTGGACTCGAACTTGTCGAGGAATACGTAGTCGCGAATGCCGACGTGGACCGTGATGAACTTCGTGATGAAGAAGCGCATCGCCATGCCGACGTTCGGAGTGATCAGAAAGTTGTCGAACGGCAGCAGGGCCGGGTCGCGCGGGATCACCTCGGTCTGAGTAAAGCCGACGCCGAGCGTGAAGAACGACTCCCAGTGGACGATGTGCTCGTCGAGGACGGCGAACTTTCCGTAGATCGGCACGTAGTGGAAGTTCACAGAAGCGCCGTACTTGTACTTGTTGACGGTGGGAAGTCGCCGCGCCTGGCGAGCGACGAGATCGAACGGCTCGCGCAAGTTCTTGACGAAGTACTGGCCTTCGACGCCCACTGCGAGCACGTCGGTCAAGAAGTAGTTGATGCTGCCACCAAACATGTGGTGCTGGATGATGTTGTCGTTCATCGTGACGCCGTACGTCGGCAACAGCTCCACCCGGTGGACCTTCAAAAACGGCTTGCGCACGACGACGACGATGTCTTGCCATGACACGCGCGATTCGCCGAGCTTCTCCTCCTTGGCCGCGGCCTTCGCGGCCTTGGAGCCAGTGCCGGCGTCGAGGTCGAGCCCGAGGTCGTCGCCGCCGAGATCGCCGGTGTCGCCCTCGTCCGGCGGCGCCGGCTCGTCCGTGCTCGGCTGCTCGGAGGCCTCGTCGGTTTCGAAGGTCATTTCGGCGTCGTCGTCCTCCTTGTCTTGCGCCTTCGCGGACGACGGACCGAGCAACACCAGCGCGACCGCGACCGCGACGCGCGCCGTGACCAAAGGCTCGAAAATACGACGGCTCATCCCTCTCTCCGTGCTGTGGTCAAGGCTGAAAAACCTTGTAATTCTAGCGGTTTGCAGCCGTGTTCCAGGGTGGCGGCACTATAACACGCTGATTCTTCGCGCCACAACCTGTGATGGGGATCATTCACTGTCCGGTTAGGCGGCGTGAGCCGCCGGGTCCGGCGCATACAGCGCGTCGATGAAGGCGTCGGGATCGAACGGTCGCAGGTCGTCGACCTGCTCGCCGACGCCCACGTACCGCACCGGCACCTGTAACTCGTTGCAAATGCCCAAAATGACACCGCCTTTGGCGGTGCCGTCGAGCTTGGTGAGGACGATGCCGGTGATGTCCATGGCCTCCTTGAACATCTGCGCCTGGGCGATGGCGTTCTGCCCGGTGGTTGCATCGAGGACCAACCAGGTCTCGTGCGGCGCGCCAGGCAGCGCCTTGTCGCATACGCGGCGAACCTTCTTGAGTTCCTCCATGAGGTCGACCTTGGTGTGGAGGCGGCCGGCCGTGTCGGCGATGACGAGGTCGAAGCCGTCGTCGATGCCGCGGCGGATCGCGTCGAAGATGACCGCGGAGGGATCGGCGTTGGGTTTTCCGCGAACGACCGGCGCTCCGGCCCGCTCACCCCAGATTTCGAGCTGCTCGCCGGCCGCCGCGCGAAACGTGTCTCCCGCGGCCAGCAGCACCTTGGCGCCGCGCCGCGTGTGGAGCGCGGCCAGCTTGCCGATCGTGGTGGTCTTGCCGACCCCGTTGACGCCGATCGTGAGCAGCACGAAGGGCCGCGCGCGCGACCAGTCGACCGGCGGCGCGTCCACCGACAAGATGTCGCGCGACAGCCGTCGCAGCTCGGACCAGATCGCGTCGGCGTCGGCCAGCTCCGAGCGGGACAGCTTCGCTTTGATCTGCTGAAACAGCTTGTCGGCGGTGCGCGGGCCGATGTCCGCGGTGAGCAGCACTTCCTCGAGTTCGTCGAGGATGGATGCGTCGATCTGCTTGCGGAACAGCCGCCCGAGGCGCGCGACGAATCCGCCGCGGGTCTTGGCGAGGCCGCGCTCGAACGCGGCGCGGGCCTCGTCGTCGTCGGCGCGCGCAGCCGCGTCGCCGGTGTCGCGCTCGTCGTCCGCGTCGCGGTCGTCGCCGTCGGCGCGGTCGTCGCCCGCGTCGCGCTCGTCGCCCGCATCGCGCTCTTCGCCGGCGCCGGCGTCGCGGTCGCCGCCGGTATCGCGCTCGCCGCCGGTATCGCGCTCGCCGCCGGTATCGCGCTCGCCGCCGGCCGCACCGCGCGCGCGATCTCGATGGCCGCGGTCCTCGAGCCGGCCGGCGGCCGGTCGCGCGCCCACCTGTTTGCGGGCGGCGCGACGCACGCCGGCGACGAACAGCAGCACCGCGGCGATCGCCACCGCCGCGTATAGCAACTCGGTGCCCAAGACGGCCGGGTTATACCACCGCTTGCGACGCCTCCGCCCGCGCGGCGGCGCCCAGCGCGCGGGCCGACTCGACCGCCTCTTCGCCGGGAGGCGCCGGGCCGAAGTAGGTCCGCTCGACGAAGTCGGTGAGCGCGGCGAGCCGTGCCGCCGGCCGCATCGCGCGCACGGCGTCGAGGATCTGGCGCGGCGTCCACACGCCCCAGCGCGCGCCCGGCGGCAGCAGCGGCTCCGCGATCTCGCGGTACAGCGCGAACACGCGCTCGCGCACCGGAACGAGATCGATCCGCGCGCCGCGCAGGGCACCGCGGTGGGGGATCGCCACGGTGAACCGTTCGGAGCAATAGCCCGGGTGCGCCGCGGTCGCGCGCCACGGGCCGGCCGCGAGGTGCGCGATCGCGAACGCGCCGCGCGCGTCGGTCGCGACGTGGGCCGCGGCGCCGCCGGGGCCGGCCAGCTCGAGCCGCGCGCCGGCCAGCGGCCGGCCGGTCACGGCATCGACCACCGTGCCGGACAGCCCGAAGTCGTGCGCGCGCCGAATCGTGGAGACCAGCCCAGGGCGCGCCTCGCGCAGGCCGCCGCGCACCGGCTCGGGGCCGGCCGGCCGCGCCGGCCGCGGCGCGTCGCTTCCGCCCCGCGGCCGCATTCGCGCCAGCAGCGGCTCCCACGGGCGCGCTCGCATCAGCGCGAATGCGACCACGGCGGCGGCCGCCGCCGCGAACGCGGCGACCGTGTAGCGCATCGGGATCGGCTGGGGCTCGCGCACGCTCACCGGCACCGGGCGGCTGCGGGACGCATCGAACCAGGGCTCGGGCGGGTCGAACCGCGCCTGCACGGCGACCACGCCCGATCCCAACTCGGCGGCCGCGATCGCCGCCGAGAACCGGCCGCGGGCGTCGGTGACCGCCTCGGCGACCGGGCGGTCCGCCGCCCACAGGGTGACCGCCGCGCCGGAGAGCGGGGCGCCGTCGACGCGCGCGAGCACGCCGCGGACCTCGACGTCGTCCTCGTACGCGACGTCCGCGGGGCGCAGGTCCATCGCGAGCCGCGTGCCGGCGGTGACCAGGAGGTCGGCCTCGGCGGCGGCCACGTCGTAGGTCGCGTCGCCCGCAAACCGGGCCGACAGGCGCTTGCGGCCCGGTGCGCCGAGAACGTGCGCGGCGATCGCCGCCTCGGCGGCGCCGTCATCGTCGGTCGTCGCGCTGCCCGCGGACCGCGGCTGGCCGCCGGCGTCGGCGACTTCGAGCGCCACCGTCACCGCGACCGGGCCGGACGCGGTCCGCGCCTCGATGCGCACGTGCGCCGGCTCGCCCGCGCGCACCGCGCGGGGCGCCGCGAGCGCGAGCGACAGCGGCTCCTTCGCGACGTCGAACCCGCGCAGGTCGACGGCGGCCGGAGCGTACAGGTCGGTGCCGGCGAACCGCACGGCGAGGTCGTGCACGCCGTCGGCGACGCGCAGGCGGTGGCGGAACGCGCCGCGCTCGTCGGTCGTGGCGCGGTCGGGGACGCCGTCGACCTCGATGGCGACGTCGACCCACGGGACGCCTTCGCGCGCCGCCGGATCGATCAATTCGCCGCGGACTTCGACGCCGCCCGGCACCCGGAGCAGCGGTTCGAGGCGGATCGCGGTGCGCGCGCGCACCGTGACGCGCGGGGGCGCGGCCGCCGCGGCGGTCGCGATCGCCGCCAGCGACGCGGCCGCGAGCGCGCGGGTCGCCCGCTCGCCACCGCGCCGCGACAGCCGTGCAAACACCGCAAAAGATATAGCACGCGCCGCCGCTGGCGGCGGCCGCCAGGTTGGCGTGCCCCCCGCGCGCACCGCCGTGCTACCTTCGCACCGGCGTGCTCGCCGAACCCGACGCCCCACTATAGCTCGCCGCGCCACCCGCGCGGGCGCGACTTCTCGCGGCCGTCATCGGCTGCGGCGTGTGGACGATCGCGGCGACCGCCGCGGCGCACCCGGACGATTACATCGATGAGACATTCGTGTATCAGACCGTGGAACCCGGCGAGCTCGAGCTCGAGCTGTGGAGCGACGTGCGGGGAGGCAACGGGCGCGACACGAGTGCGCTGTACACGGGCGCCGTCGAGGTCGGTGTCACCGAGCGCTGGATGGTCGATTCG
>RFGE01000104.1 GCA_003696105.1 Deltaproteobacteria bacterium
CTCGGCACGGTCGGGCACTGGTTCGCGTTCGTGCACGACTGGCCGCCCTCGAGCCCCGCGAACCGCCACAGCGAAAACTCCACCTCGCCGAAAGTCGCGACGACGATCTGCAGCGCGTTCTTCGCCTGGTAGATGCGGCTGTCGTCGGCGAGCCCGTCGCCGTCGACGTCGCAGCCGGGGTGTTGCGCGCTTCCGTCGCCGCGGGTCGCGACGGACTCGGTGAACACCAACTCGTTGCCGCAGCCGGTCTGTCCCGTGACGGCCTGCCAGCAGTTGTTGCGATATGTGTTGCGGCAGGTCGTGGTCCAGTTGCTCGCGCACGACGGGAGGTTCGCGATCGTCCACGACACGCACGCGTTGCAGCGGGTGTCCGGCACCGGCCCGCCGCTGGCGGTGCACGGCGAAAACCCGCTGGCCGTGCACGTGCTGGGCAGATCGACGATCTCGGGCGTCTGCAACATGGACCCGGAGTTGTCGAGCAGCACCGTGATCCGCGATTTCGTGACCTGTGCGGCGGCCGGGCCGGACGCCGACAGGGCGGCCACCGCGGCGACCGCCACGTACGCGATGCGCTGAACTAGGCTCATATCGAACTCCCGGGTCCGGAGACGAAGTGTCATCGCCCCCACACTTTCGACGAGTGTAAGAGAACGCTGGGGTACGCGTAAAGCGGCGATCGCGGGCGACGTGCAACTGGTCCGTGGGCTGCGCCGGGACGCCGCGATTGCCGGCGCCCGCCGCGACTCGGCCGCGCCGGCCCGGCCGCGGACCCCGGCCCTATGCGTCGCCGGCGCCGGTGCGCGCGAGGAACTGATCGAGCCACCGCTGCTGCGCCGCGGTGAGCCCGGTGAACCGCAGGCCCGCGGCGAACGCGCCATCGTCCTGCTCGGCGGCCCACTGGACGGTGGCGCGCGTCGTCAGCGGCGGCATGCGCTCGTCTTCGATCCCGTCGACGACGACGAACAGGTCGAGGCGGACTTCCGCGCCTTCGGCGAGGGGGAACGCCGACTCGAGGCAGCAGCCCCCGACCGACACGTTGCGGGTGGTGCCGGTGAACGTGCGATCGCCGCAGGCGACCTCGGCCGACAGACGGATGGCGAAGCGGGGATGGACGCGGTGTTCGGTCATGACGCGAACGGATCGTTCGGCGCGACGTCGTCGCCGCGCGCGCGGCCTTCGTCGAGGTAGCGCAGGAACAACTCGAGCGTGTCCATCTGCTCCCGGGTCAGCGTGAGAAACGCCGCGCCCAGTTGGTGTTCGTCGCCGATCGGCGTGCACCAGACGATGCGCACCGGCAGCTCGAGCGGCTCGGACCGGGCCGAGGCGTCGCCGCCGGCCGGCGCGAGCACGAGCGCGAGCTGCGCCGTCCCCTCGGCCCCCAGCGGTACGGCGTCCGCCGTGTACGCGGACATCCCGCCGCGCGACAGGTTCCGGGAGCGACCCTCGACGGACAGATCCCCCAGATCGAGACGAACGGCCACCTCGACCGCGTAGCGCGGATGCTGGCGCGCGTCGGCCACGACGGCAGTATAGGCCAGCGCGGTCTGCCGCCGCCAGCGGGCGCGGTCCGCGACGGCCGCCGCGGTGCCATACTGACGGCATGGCGCTGTCGCGCAATGCGCTGGCCGTGCTCCGCCGCCGCTATCTGCGGCCCGGCGAGACGCCGGACGATCTGTTTCGCCGGGTCGCCGCGACGATCCGCGCCGCGGAAGCCCGCCTGCCGGACCCGCCGGCCGATGCGGACGCGTTCGCCGACCGGCTGCGCGCGCGCATGGCGGCGGGCGAGCTGCTGCCGAACTCGCCCGCGCTGATGAACGCCGGGCGTCCGGACGGCCAGCTCGCCGCGTGTTTCGTCGTGCCGGTCGAGGACGACACCGCCGCGATCTTCGACGCCATCAAGTGGGCGGCGATGATCCAGCGCACCGGCGGCGGGACCGGGTTTAGCTTCTCGCGGCTGCGCCCCGCCGGCGATCCGGTCGGCGACGGCGGCGTCGCGGCCGGCCCGGTGGCGTTCATGGAGGCGTTCGACCGCGCCACCGCGGCGATCGCCCAGGGCGGCGTGCGCCGCGGCGCCAACATGGGCGTGCTGCGCGTCGACCATCCGGACATCCTCGACTTCGTCACCGTCAAGCTCGACCCGGACCGCATGCGCAACTTCAACCTGTCGGTGGCGGCGACCGATGCGTTCATGGCGGCGGTCGACCGCGGCGAGCGCTACGCCCTGCGCAACCCGCGCACCGGCGCGGTCGTGCGCGAACTCGACGCGCGGCGGGTGTTCCAGCTCATCGCCGACGTGGCCTGGCAGTGCGGCGATCCCGGCATGCTGTTCATCGACCGCATCGAAGCGGCCAACCCCACGCCGGCGCTCGGCCGGATCGAGGCGACGAATCCGTGCGGCGAGCAACCGCTGTTGCCGTTCGAGGCGTGCGTGCTCGGCAGCGTCAACCTCTCGGCGTTCGTCCGCGACGGCTCGGTCGACGAGGCCGCGCTCGCGGCGGCGGTCCGCGACGGCGTGCGCATGCTCGACGACCTGATCGACGCCAGCGCGTTCCCGCTGCCGCAGATCGAGGCGATCACCCGCGCCAACCGCAAGATCGGCCTCGGCGTGATGGGCTGGGCGGATCTGTTGATCGCGCTGGGCATCCCGTACGACGACGACGAGGCGCTGGCGCTCGCCGACCGGGTCGGCGCGCTCGTCGAGCGCGAATCGCTGGCGATGTCCGAGCGGCTCGCGGAGGCGCGCGGGCCGTTTTCGAACTGGCCGCAGTCGACGTGGGCGGGGACGCGCCGGCTGCGCAACGCGACGACGACGACGGTCGCGCCGACCGGGACGATCAGCATCCTCGCCGGCTGTTCGAGCGGGATCGAGCCGCTGTACGCAGTGGCGTACGAGCGGCACGTGCTCGACGGCGAGGTGCTCGACGAGATGCACCCGGCGTTCGAGCGCATCGCGCGGGCGCGCGGGTTCTGGAGCGACGCGCTGCGCGACGCGGTCCGCGCGCGCGGCCGCGTGCGCGGGCTCGACGGGGTGCCGGCGGACGTGCAGCGGCTGTTCGCGACGGCGCATGACGTCGCCCCGGAGCGGCACGTGCAGATGCAGGCCGTGTTCCAGCGCTACAGCCACTCGGGCGTGTCCAAGACGGTCAACCTGCCGCGTGACGCGCCGCCGGAGGCGGTCGCGCGCGCCTACCGGCTGGCGTACGAACTCGGGTGCAAGGGGATTACCGTGTACCGCGACGGCAGCCGGGCGGGGCAGGTGCTCGCGTACGGGCGCGGCGGCGCCACCGGCGGGGAGGGCGACGCCGAGCGGTGCCCCGAGTGCGGTGGGGCGGTGCGGCGCGCCGGAGGCTGCGTGGCCTGCCGCCAGTGCGGCTGGTCGGCGTGCGCGTGACGCGGCGCCGGCGGCCGGCGTGCGCGCACGACGCGGTGCCGGCGGCCGGCATGCGCGCGACGCGGCGCCGGCGGCCGCCGTGCGCGTGGCGCGGCGCTCGTCGCCGGCGCCGGCGTGCGCAGGACGAGGCCCCGGCGGGCGGCACGCGCGCGACGCGGCGCGGCGGGCCGGTGCGCGCGCGCCGCGGCGCGGCAGGCCCGCGTGCGAGCGGCTACGAGCGGCGGCGGCGGCGGCGCGGCGGCCGCGGCGCCACGGCCTGGCGTTCGAGTTCTTCGAGGTGCTCGAGCATCGTCCGGATGGTTTCGCGCGTGGCCGCGTGCGGCTCGTTTTCGTGCGCGCGCGCCATCGCGAGGCGCAGCTCGGCGCGCAGCTCCGACTCCGCGAGCCGGTAGGTCCGCAGCGCCTCTTCGGCGTCGTACTCGGACAGGTCGGCGTCACAGCCGGTGGCGGCGACCCACACGGCGCTCAGCGCGGCGGCGCGGCGCCCCGGGTGCGACACGGCGAACTCCTTGACCGTTTTGCGGAGCCGCTGCCGCACGAGGTTGACCGGTGGAAGAGCTACCATTCCGTCTTTGTCGTCGTCGATGCGACGCAGCATCTGTCGTGACAATTCCCTCTCCGGTGTCGTTGGTGTGAGCTGATTCCCGGTCACGCCGCCGGCGTCGTCGCGCGCCGCCGTCCGATCGCGGCCCCGCCCCGCGCGCCGGGCGTGTACGCGGCGCGGGCCGAGGCATAGCGCACCCGTCTGACAGATGCGAGCCCCGCGACGGCGCGGCCGTCCTCCTTGACCCCGGCCGGCCGGGGGCCGGCGTCGAGCGGCGCATGGGCGACGAAGGTGGCGAAGGCGTGCATGGGAATCGAGCGGTGGAAGTTGGAGTTGCCAGTCTGACCGGCCGGCAGACTCTGCACAATTTTTCGGCGGTTGGCGAGCGAAAACTTTTCGATTTTTGTGTCGGAGAAAATTTCAATGTCACTAAATTGTGTCAGCTGGATCGCGGGAAGAACGTGCATCCACCGGCGTGAGACGCCGGCGCGTGAGGCCGCGGTGCGGGATCGCGCGACCTGTCGTCGCGACGTTGCGGCGACGCACGCCCGCGACGTGCGGGGGCCGTCGGCCCCAGGCCCCGGATCTCGGCCGGTTGTCTGGGCGCCGTGGCGCGGCTCGGCGCTCGCGAGCCCCCCGGCGCAGGCCCGCCGCGCGGACTCACGCCACGCGTCGCGTCACGGCAGGCGGGTGAGCCGCAACTCCCCGGGCGGGTAGACGGCGCGGTCGTAGGCGTAGGTCGACACGCGGATCGCGTCGCCTTCGCGGACCGCCCGGTTGTAGAAGCCGAACAGTTCCGCCCCGTCGAGTAGCACGGCGTGCTGCCAGGCGCCGCCCGCGTCGCGCCGGGCGAAGCGCAGCGCGATGTCCGTGCCGTCCTGGTAGACCACCGCCGGCCTGCCCGCGCCGTCCAGCGCCAGCGCCGCTCCCGCGCCGACGGCGTGCGGCCGGTCGCCCTCGCGCGTGCCGTCGTCGACGACCTCGATCGCGCCCGCGCCGCCGGCGGCAGACCAGGTCGTGTACAGCAGCCGGTCCGCCAGCGCATCCTGGTACGCGACGTGGATCGTGTCGCCGTCGGCCACCGCGCTGGCCCACATGCCGCGGTCGCCGCCGTCGCCGTCGATCACGGCCCGCTCGAACCCGCTGCCGGTCGCGCGGGCGACGACGAGATCGCCGGCCGTGCGGTCGTAGAACACAATCGCGAGGTCGCCGCCCGCGACGACGAGGTTGGCGAACAGGCCGCTGCCCTCGGGCAGATCGTGCGCCGGGAAGGTCGAGATGGCCGTGCATGCGCCGGCGACGCACTCGCTTCCGCTGCCGCAATCCTCGGTGCAGCTCGCGTCGACCGGCGCGCAGGTCATCGACGCGGTCACGCACACCTCGCCGGTCCCGCACAAGCCGGTGCACGGCACCGGGACGTCCTCGACCGTGTCGATCGTCCAGTCGCCGGGGCCGCTCGGGTCGGCGGAGGACGCGCGCGCGAGGCGGAGTTGGGCGCGCCGGCCGCCGGCGCCGTCGTCGATGCCGATGGCGAGGTAGGCGATCGCCGGCGCGCCGGACGGCTGCAGCGCCAGCGACGCGTACAGCCCCACCTGGCCGCCGTCGGCGTCCACGGTATGGATCGACCAGTCGCCGTCGCCGAGTTCGCGCGCGTACTTCAGCGCGCCGTGGGTGCGGTCCTGGTAGGCGACGTGCGCGAGCCCGTCGCGCAGCGCGATCGACGTCCACGCGCCGACGTCGTCCCCGGGCTCGACGACGCCGCCGCGGTAGGTGTTCGGCGCGTAGGTCGGCGCGGCATCGGCGGGGACGCCGTCGACGACGGTCGGGACCAACTCGTCGCCATCGACGTCGACCACGACCAGATCGCCGAGGGTCTCCTCGTAGGCCGACAGCACGGTGCGGCTGCCGTCGGTCGCCAGGTCGCTCCACCGCCCGATCGGGCCGGGCTCGACCTGACCGTCCGCGCACTCGTCATCGCCGCAGCTCGGCGTGTCGTTTCCGTTGCAGCTACACCCAGGTGGGCCGGAGAGCGCCAGCAGCGCCGCGATCGCGGCGATCGGAGGCCGCCCGCGGCGTCGCCGCCGCCGCAGGACCAGGACCGCTGCGGCGAACAGCGCGGCGACCGCCGCCGAGGACCGCGGGTCGGACGTGCGGCCGACGCGGCAGTTGCAGCCGGACGACCCGGCGCGGCCGTGGAAGCCGATGACCGCGCGCGGATTGGGCTGCGACACCAGTTCGGCGCGCAGCGACGGCACGGTGTCGATCGTCGCGGCGAGGACGACCGGCGTCGGGTCGGCGGTGCGCGGTTTGCCGACCTCGCGCGCGCGCACCTCGATCCGGTGGGTGCCCGGCAGCCAGAACACGTCGCGGCGCAGCGCGATCCGCGGCGACCGGGTGTACGGCGACCACAGCCCGCCGTCCACGCGGAACTGCCACTCGAGATCGGCGCGCGTTCCGTCGGGGCGGCCACCGCCGAGAGACAGCTCGACCGCGGGTCGGTCGGCGCGCGCCAGACGCGGCGCGTAGTAGACAGCGCGCGGCGGCACGTGGACCGCGACGATTTCGGCGCTCGTGTCGACCGGCGCCGGCGCCGGCGCGGAAGCCGGCTCGAGGTCGGCGAAGATCGCGAGGAACTGGCCGCTGTCGACGGACGTCACGCCGTCGGGTTGGATCGCCAGGCGCAGGTTGCCGATCTCCGGCAACGCGAACGCGCCCAGCGCGTCGCCCAGAAACGGCAGCGCGATCGACAGCACCGCCGGCAGCCGGTCGGCCAGCTCCTGCGGCGTTTCGAGCAGTGCGCGCGAGTTGGACACGGTGATGTTGGAGAAGGCGTCTTCGACGTCGCCGAGCACCGGTTGGAGCTGGCCGTCCGCGGTCACTTCGACGCCGAGCGGCAGGTGGACGTCGGCCGTCACGGTCATCACGCGGATGAACTGGTCGTCGACCATCGCGAAGAAATCGATGTCGAGGTTGGAGAAGGTGACGTCCAGCAGCGGCTCGTCGACCTCGCCGTCCGGCGTGAACGTGCCGGCGCCCAGCGCGATCGCCGGCGGTTGTTGCGGGCGCAGCCCGAGGTAGATCTGGCCCGGCTCGCCGTGGAGCAGATCGACCAGCGACGGCATCAGCACGCCCAGCGTGTCGGACGTGAGCAGGCTGATGGTCGGCGTGCCCATCGACAAGCACAGCAGGCCGCCGTCGTAGGCGCCCCAGGCCAGCGCGTCGAGTTCCTGGCGGTGAACGCCGACGGCGACGTCGAACGCGCCGCCGGTGTCGGGGCGTTGGTTGCCCGAAAAGAACGCAGACCGCGCGATGGCCGGCTGCGCCGGCGGATCGGCGGGCGGGCCGCACCGCGCGGCGGCCGCCCCGCCCCGGGCGCCGCCGAGCACGCCGAGCGACAGGCCGCCGCCGTCCGTGTCAGAGTAGCCGCCGCCCACCGCATAGATGTCGAGCGCGCCGGAGCCGGCGAGGCCGAGCGCCGACGCGAGCAGCCGGCCCGACACGCCCAGCTCCTGGAGGCATTCGCCGCCCGACATGCACACCTGGTCCTCGCACGCGTCGGCGAACGGGCCGCACTCGTCCACGGTGCCGCCCGGGCAGGCCTTGCACAGCGCGCCCTCGATTTGCTTGCGCAGGACGTCGGCGATGCCGCTGGTGAGCGTGTCCTTGAAGAAGCCGATCAACAGGTCGGCGAGCGTGCAACTGAACCCGCCCTTGAGGTCGATGTCGCCGTTGTCGAGCTGGTCGATTTGAACGTCGGCGACGCGAATTTCGGTCGTGCCCGCCGTCGGATGTTCGGCCAGATCGATCGACGTCGTGACCAGCAGGTCGGGCGCGCCCGACTTTTCGGTGTTCAGTTCGACGTCGCAGTTGGCGCTGATGAAGCCGCTTTCGTACCAGATGGCGAGGTCCGTCACCGTGTGGACGCGGGCACGGACCACCACGTCGATGCGCGAGCCGCCGTCGACCGGGTGCAGTTCCAGCCGCGGCGCGTCTCCGGGCCGCCGGTCGAGGTCGATGGCGACCGGACCGCACGGGTCGACGACCGGGCCGTCGATCGGCTCGCAGCAGATCGCCGGGTTGTCTCCCTCGCCGCACGCCGGCGGCACGTCGAACGTGAGGCTGTCGGAGCCGACGAGCGCCGCGACGAGCCCCGCCGGGTCGGCCGCGATGGCGTCCAGGCCGGTGGGCGTGACGCGAACCTGGACCGCGTTGCCGATGCGCGCCTCGGGCGGGAAGCCCCCGGGGATCGGCTCGACGCAGTTGCAGCCGTTGCCGCCACAGCCGGTCGCGAGCGCCGCGGTCACGCCGGCCAACCACAGTCGAAAGCGAAGTCGAATCATCCTGTCCTCTCGCGCGCGGGCGGGCAGCCGCGACGCCGCAGCGCGACCCACCCGCGCGGACGCTATCACAACCGAGGTGGCCGCGCCGCGCGGATCGGCTCACTCGGGTGGCCGATCGGCCCGACATCGTTTAGCGTTCCACCATGCACCGGCGCGCTCGGCAGGTGGCGCTCGCCAGCGCGATGGCGGCGTTCGCGGGGGCGGCGGTCGCCGGCGACCCGCCGCGAGGGCGCCGGCCGCCCCGCGAGCCGCCGACGCACGCGATCGTCGACCCGGCCGCCCTCGTGGTCGCTTCGGGCGGAGCGACCATTCGCCTGCGGCCGGGCGCGGCGGTTTCGCTGGTGCGGCGCCGGCGCGGCCGCGCGGTCGTGCGGCTGGTGGGCGACGTGCGCGCCATCGGCACCGTCGACGCGGCGGCGCTCGGTCTGTACGTGGCGCGCGACGTCGACGTGCCGGACGGCCGCCTGCTCGAGGGCGCGCTCGTGCGCGTCGTGCGCCGCGGGCGCGGCGGAGTCGCCACGGTGGAGACGACCGGCGCGGTCCGCGGTCGGTTCGACGTGCCGGCCGATGCGCTCAGCGCACAGCGGCACGAGTTCGTCTACCGCATGCCGCCGAACCGCCATTTCGTCACGCCCAAGCGCGACACCGCGCTGTACCGGGCGGCCGCGTCCGTCGGCACTCGCGCGCCGCCGGTCGCCGTCATCCGCGGCGGCGTCGAGGTCGTGTTGCTCGAGCAGATGGACACGCGCGCGAAGGTGCGCAGCCATGGGCCGGTCGAGGTGGAGGGCTGGGCGCTCGCGAGCGACTTTTACGACGAGGGCGACGGCGGCCCCGCGCCGGAGCTGCTGTCGCCGACGCACGAGGTCGTGCGCACCGCGGGCCTGTACGCGACGCCGGACGCCGCCGAGCCGTTCGCGGAGCTGCGCGGCGGCGCGCTCGTCGAGGCCAGCGCGGATCCGGCGACGCCCGCGCGCCGGAAGGTCACGACGGTGGGGAGGGTGAATGCGACGGGCTGGGTCGATCGCCGCGCGCTGCGCCGGCTCGCCACACCCGGCGGGTGAGGAAGTCGATCACCGCGCGCTCGACCTGGTGAGGCCGCTCGAGCGGCGCGGTGTGCGACCCGCCTTCGACCACGACGAGCTCGGCGCGTGGGATGTCGGCGGCCATCCGGCGGCTCAGGCTCGCCGGCGTGAAGCCGTCGCGGTCGCCCGCGACGACGAGCGCCGGCACCGCGACGCGGGGCAACACGTCGAGCGCGCTGTGGCGGTTCGCCTCGGTGAGCAGCGCCAAAAACAGGTTGGGATCGACGCGGGCGAGCCCGTCGAGGTAGGGGCGAAAGTCGTCCGGGTCGATGAGCGCGCCGTTGATCTCGATCCGCGCCGCCAGCCACAGCGCGGCGCGCGTCGGGGTGAACGCGCGCCACACGCCGCCGATCGCGCGGGGCGCGGCGCCGGCGGCGGCGCGCAACACCGGCAGGACGCGCGCGGCGGCCGACGTGCCGCGGAACGTGCGCAGCGGCGAGCCCGGCGCGCCGCACACGAGCACGAGTGCGGCGACCCGGTCCGGGTGGCGCCGGTACGTCTCGAGCGCGACTTGCACCCCCATCGAGTGGCCGACCAGGGTCGCGCGGTCGATGTCCGCGTCGTCGAGCAGGGCCGCGACGTCATCCGCGAGATCCGCGATGGCCAGGCGGGCGCCGTCGCGCGGGCGGGGCGACCGGCCATGGCCGGGATAGTGGCCGTGAACGAGCCGGGCGCGGGGAGCGAGCGCCCGGATCAGGTAGCGCCACACGTAGCCGTCGCAGCCGATGCCGTCACACAACGCGACCGCCGGCGCGCCCGGCCGCCCCGGATCGTAGCGCTCGTAGAACAGCGGCGACCGGTCGCCCGGGCGAAGGGCGTAGTGCTCGGTGCGGGCGGCGGTAGGTGGCGACACGACGGCGGGCGCCGGGACGACCTGCGCGGCCGGTTCGCAAGCGGGCGGCGGCAGCCGCTACGCCTTGGCTTCCTTCGGGTCGTCCTCGCCGGGGAACTCGTTGACCGACGGGTACTTCATGATCTCACGGCGGGCGATCTTCCACGCCTTTTGTACGATCCACGACAGCGACCGGTCCTGGCGGGCCGCTTCCTCCTGGATCTCCTTGAGCATGTCCTCGGGGAAGTAGAGGCTTTGCTTGCGCTTGTCCGAGCCGGCCATGTCGCCAGTGTCGCAAGGTTGCCCACACTCGGTCAAGGCATCCACGCCGCGATCCGCCGGGGGCGGGCGCGGTTCGCGCTTGCAAACCGGGCCAGCCGCACGTAGACTGCCCGGCCTGTTTCGACAACCCTCGACGCGGGAGAACCCTGTGGCAGGTGGGCTAAGCAAGCGAGATCTGAACAAGTTCAAGAAGCTTCTCGAGGAAAAGCGGCGCGCCGTCCTGGAGAATGCGAAAAAGACGCTCGTCGAGGACATGACGCTCGATCCGAACGATCTCCCCGACGAGATGGACTTGGCGTCGAGCGAGTACCTGCAGTCGTTCAATTTTCGGTTGCGCGGGCGAGAGAAGGCCTACCTCAAGAAGGTGGAACTCGCACTCCGCAAGATCGAGGACGGCACGTTCGGCATCTGCGAACAGTGCGAGGAGCCGATCACCAAGAAGCGCCTCGAGGCGCGCCCCGAGACCACCCTGTGCATCCGCTGCAAGGAAGCACAGGAGCGCGACGAGAAGGCGTTCGGGTAGGGCGGCGCGGTACCTGCCGCCGACTCCGTCGGCGTCGGGCGCGGCTCGGCTCCGATGCGCTGCGCCCCCGGGCCGGCTGGGTCCCCGCGCGCCGCGGATGCGCGCATCGGCGCGCCCGCTCGGTTCCGCGTTCGACCCGGCGGGCCCGCGCGTTTGGGCGGCCCTGCGCGAGCGCGCGGCCGCCGGGCGCTCGGCGTCGGACTGTCGCCCTGGGCGTGTAACCTCGCCGTCGGCGGCGGCGTCGTAGCGAACGAACTCGTTTCCAGGGAAGGCAATCGTGGCACACGAAACGACCGGCACGTCCCGGCGCGGCTTCCTGAAGGCCGCGACCGTCGCGATCGGCGGCGCGATCGGCGCCGTTTTCGCGATCCCCGTCATCCGCTATGTGCTGTATCCACTCGGCCGGCGCATCGTGACCAGCGCGAGCGACCCGGTCGACGTGGGGCCGGCAGACCAGGTCAAACCGGGCGGCCCGCCGGTGCGCGTGTCGATCGTCGCGCCGAGCGTCCGCGACGGGTGGACCGTGCGCCGCGACGTCGCGCTCGGCGCCGCGTGGTTGGTGCGCGACGCCGACGGCACGCTGCGCGCGCTGTCCACTGTGTGCCCGCATCTGGGCTGCGCGGTGGACTACGACGCGGACGCCGGCCGGTTCGCCTGTCCGTGTCACGCCAGCTCGTTTGCTCGCGACGGCGGGCGGCTCGGCGGGCCGGCGAAGCGCGGGCTCGACCCGCTGCCGGTCGAGGAGGCCGACGGCCGCGTGCGCGTCGCGTTCCGGCGCTACCGATCCGACACGCCCGACCGCGAGGAGGTGTAGCGTGCGCCGCGTCCTCGACTGGCTCGACGATCGGTCCGGCTACCGGGCCGTGCTCCGCTCCGCGCTCGACGAGCCGGTCCCCGGCGGCGCGTCGTTCGCGTACGTGTGGGGTTCGGTGCTCACGTTCGTGTTCGCGCTGCAGGCGGTCACCGGTGTGCTGCTCGCGCTGTACTACAGCCCGTCGTCGACCGACGCGTGGGCGTCGGTCGCGTACATCGAGGACCAGGTGACGGCCGGTTGGTTCATCCGCGGGCTGCACCACTACGGCGCTTCGGCGATGGTCATCCTCGCCGGCCTGCACATGCTCCAGACTGCGGTGTACGGGGCGTACAAAAAGCCGCGCGAACTCAATTGGATCGTGGGCGTGTTCCTGCTCGCGGTGCTCATGGCGTTCGCCCTCACCGGGTATCTGCTGCCGTGGGATCAAACCGGCTACTGGGCGACGAAGGTCGCCACCGGGATCGCGGGCAGCTCGCCGGCGATCGGCGACGCGCTCCAGCAGGTCGCGCAGGGGGGCAACGAGTACGGCAACCTCACGATCACCCGGTTCTTCACCCTGCACGTGTTCGTGCTGCCCGGCGCGCTCGTCGCGCTCATCGTCGCGCACGTCGCGCTGTTCCGAAAGCACGGGGTCACCCCGCGGTGGGGCAAGTCGCGGGACGAATTGCAGCGGACGACCGCGCCGTTTTGGCCGGACCAACTGCTGCGCGACATGATCGCGATCGCCGTCGTGTTCGCCGTGTTGTGCGCGGTGGTCGTCTACACCGGCGGCGCCGGGCTCGATGCGCCGGCGGACCCGTCGTCGAGCTTCGACGCCCGGCCGGAGTGGTACTTCCGCCCGCTGTTCCAGTTATTGAAGTACTTCCATGGGCCGCTCGAGACGATCGTCGCGCTCGGCGCGCCGGTCGTCATCGGCGGCGTGCTGCTGGCGTTGCCGTTCGCCGATCGGGGCGACAGCCGCGACCCGCGTCACCGCCTCCGCTACCTGGCGGTGCTCGGCGTCGGCTTCGCGGCGGCCGGCGCGCTCACGGCCGTGTCGTTTGCCGAGGACGCAGGCGACGAGGCGCTGCAACAGCGGCTCGCCGACGCCGAGCGCCAGGCCGACAAGGCGCGGTCGCTGGCGGCGCAATACGGCGTGCCGGCCGCCGGCGGTCCGGCCGTGTTCACGATGGAACCCGGCTACGAGGCGCGCAAGCTGTGGGGCGAGCGGTGTGCCGGCTGCCACCAGGGCGGCGATCGCAAGGGGCCGGAGATCGGACCGGGATACAACTCGCGCGCGTGGATTCGCGCGTTCTTGCGCGACCCGAGCGGCGATCGGTTCTTCGGCGTGACGAAGATCGACAAGATGAAGCCGGTGCAGGTGCAAGGAACTGACTTCGACGCGCTCGTCGAGATGGTGTACGCGGAGACGGGCGCGGCCGACGTGGACGCGGCGCTCGCCGAGCGGGGACGCCAGCTGTTCGACGACGGCGAGTGCTCCGATTGCCACTCGCGCGATTGGGACAGCGAGGGCGATCTCGGCCCCAACCTCGGCCGGCGCGGCACGGTCGACATGCTCGCGGCGTTCATCGCGGACCCCGGTCACCCGCGCTGGTTCGGCGACAAGAACGAGATGCCTCGGTTCGGCGACAAGCTGACGGCGGATCAGATCCGGAGGTTGGCCGAGTACGTCGCGGCGCTGCGCGACGAGGCGCCGGACGCGCCGGCCGGCGCCGCGCCGCGCTGACGCCGGACGCGCGACCGCCCGCTCGCCGCGGTGCGCGTGGGGGTTCGTACGGCGCGGGCCGAAGACGGGCGCGGCACGCGCTCCGGCCGCCGTGCGCGCCGTCACACGCCGCCCGTGCGCAGGCGCACGCACGCGACCGCCAGCGGCGCGCCGCCGATTCTCGCAAGCCCGCGCGTTGACACGCTCATCGGCGCGCGGGCAGGATCCCGTTGAATGCGAACGGCGGGGTGGGCCGTCCATACTGGCCGAACCGAGCCTACGTTACGAAGGGAGACGATCCGATGAACAGGAAATGGAGCGGATGGATTGCGGTCGCCGCGGGGCTCACGCTCCTCGGCTCGACCTCCGGTTGCGTGATCACGGCGCGCGCACGCCCTGCCGTGGTCGTGGTCGACGAGTCGCCGCCGCCGCCGCGGGCCGAGCCGGTGCCGGCACCGCGCCCCGGCTACGTGTGGGCGCGCGGGCACTGGGAGTTCCGCAACGGCCGCTGGGTGTGGAAGCGCGGCTACTGGAAAGCGCAGCGCGCCGGCTACGAGTGGGTCCCGGGCCACTGGGAGCGGCGCGGCAACCGGTACCACTGGGTCGCCGGCCACTGGCGCCGCGTGAGCGCCGGGCCGGTCGTCCGCGATCACCGGCGCCCGCCCGCTCCGCCGCCCGCGCCAGCGCCCGAGGCCAGCGCGGAGGTCTGGGTCGAGGTCGCGCCGCCGCCGCCGCGGGCCGAGCCGCCGCCTCCGGCCCGGCCTGGCTGGGTGTGGGTGGCCGGCCGCTGGGAATGGCACAACGGCCAGTGGAAGTGGCGCAAGGGCCGCTGGCAGCGCGCGAAGGCCGGCTACCGGTGGGTACCGGGCCACTGGGAGCGCCGCGGCAACCGCTATCGGTGGGTGCCGGGCCACTGGGAGCGCGATTCGGGGGGCGGCGTGATCCGCCGCGACCACCGGCGCGACGCGCCGCGCGAGACCGAGGTCGTGCCCGCTCGGCGCGGCAAGTGAGCGACGCTCGTCGCGCGGGCGTCGGTTCGCGGGCGTCGATCGCCGGGCGAGCTTCGCGTGGAACCGCGACCGACCGGCCGGCGCCGGTGAGCTGACCGCGCGGCGTGGTACTGTCGGCGCCCCCGCGATCGCGGGGGCGCCTTTTTTACGATCTATCGCTCATTTCGCCGGAGTCGTGTCATGCGTTGTGGATGCAACAAATGGGTCGCCGCCGCGTGGGCGGTCGCCGCGGTCGCCGTCTCGCCGGCGGTGCAGGCGCAGAAGGCGCCCGCGGTCGCGTCGCTCGCCGAGGAGCTGCAGCGGATCCGCACCGATGTCGAGTTGGTCAAACAGGCGGTCGTCCAGGTGCCGACGTTGGCCCAGGCGGTCAAGGACATCGACGCGAAGCTCGCCGTGCTCGAACAGGACGTCGCGACGTTGCGCGAAACGGCCGGCGCGTCACCGGAAGTCGTCGGCGCGATCGATCGCGTCGCGGCCCGCGTGGATGCGCTGGCGCAGGAGGTCGCGGCGGCGCGAGCCGAGCTGGCCGCGGTCGAGCGGCCGCCGATCGCGGGCGGCGGCGGCGCGTCGCACCACGGCGGCTTTTCGTGGGCGACGGACGACGGGCGCTTCGCGCTGTCGATCGGCGGCTACGGCCAGATCCGCAGCGAAGTCGCGCTGTCCGGCGGCTTCGACCACGTCGACGAGGCGACCCTCCGCATCCGCCGCGCGCGGTTGGCGACCAAGGGCCACCTCGGCTCGGATCGGCTCACGTTCAAGCTGGTCGTCGACGCGGCCAAGTCGCCGTCGCTGCACGACCTGTACCTCGACTACCGATTCGCGCCAGGGTTGGCGCTTCGCGCCGGCCAGTGGAAGACCCAGTTCATCCGGCAGTTCACGACCAGCAGCACGCGGCTCGCGTTCGTCGAGCGCAGCCGTTTCGTCGACAACTACCGCTACGACCGCGACGTGATGGTGGCGCTGCACGGCCAGGCGCTCGACGGTCGCCTCGGCTACTACGCGAGCTTCGGCAACGGCGCCGGGCGCGCGAAGGACAACGACAACATCGATTTCAACCAGGTCGTGCGGCTCGAGTACGCGCTGGTCGGCGCGCTGCCGAAACACGAAGAGGGCGACTGGCGCGGGCGCGACGACATGTCGCTGGTCGTCACGGGCGGGTTCGTCCACGACCTGGTGGCCCTCGCCGACGACCTGGCCGGGCTCGCGGTCAACAACGACGTCGATGCCGACGGCGAGGTCGACAACGTGCGCGTGATCAGCGCGACGGCCGGCGCGGCGCTGCGCTATCGCGGCGCCAGCGCGACGGCCGAATGGGTGCTCCGCCGCGAGTCGTGGGGCACCATCCTCGACCACCCCGACAACGCCGCGCTCGCCGCGGCGCTCAACGACCTGGGCGGCTCCGGCGACACGCGCTACTACCAGGGCTTCTACGTGTCCGGCACGTACATGGTCGTTCCCCGCCGAGTGATGGTCGGAGCGCGCGTCGCGCACTCGCGCAACCCGCTGCTGCGCGTCGGTGGTCGCACGGTGTCGGAGCCGCCGTTGGCGGCGCGCTTGCTCGAGGTCGACGGTCTGGTCCAGCTCTACGACGACCGGGTCGGCGGCCGTTTCATCGGCCTGATGTACTCGTTTTTCGACTACAACGCCCGCACCGGGCCGGATCCGGCGGGCGACAAGCAGCACCGCATCCTCGTCGAGACGCAGTTGCAGTTTTGACGGACCGCGGTCCAGTCGGCCCAGCCACGCGGGACCGCGCGCCGGACGCGCCGTTCAATCGGCCAGAAGTTCGAGCGCGGTTTCGGCGGCCGTGACGCGGACTTCGGCGTCTTCGTCGGCCAGCGCGCCGGCGAGCGCGTCGGACGGCTCGCCCAGGTAGCGCAGCGCGCGGACCGCGCGGCGGCGCGTGAGCGGGCTCGCCGCCTCCGCGAGCGCCGCGAGCGCCGGCCCGCCGCGCGAATCGCCGAGTCGCGCGAGGTCGATGGCCGCTTCGATGCGGGCGTCGTCGTCGTCGCCGGCCAGCACGGCCGCCAGCGTCGCGCGGGCGTCGTCGCGTGCGCCGAGCCGAACGAGAGCGCGGGCCGCGGCGAGGCGGACCCGCACCTCGGGATCGCGGGACGCGGCGCGCCGGGCGGCGGCGACCGCGGGATCCCCGCCGTCGGCCGGCAGGGCATTGAGCGCCGCGGCGCGGATCGGCCAGGCCGGCTGCGCGAGTGCGGCGGTGGCGGCCGCGACCACCGCGCCGGGGTCGCGATCGCGGCGCGCGAGCGCGGCGGCGGCGCGCAGCGCGACGAGCGGGTCGCCGCCGGACACGAGCGGCCGCAACCGCGCGGTCGCCTCGGCACCCGCGCGGCGCGCGAGCGCGGCGACCGCGGCGAGCCGCGCGCCGAGGTACGGATCGCGCAGCGCCGCGACCGCCGCCGGCACGATCCCGGGCGCACCGCGATCGGCAGCCGCTCGCAGCGCCTCGGCGCGCACGGGGCCGGCGGGGTCGCGCCGAGCCATGCGAAGGATGTCCGCGAGCACCCTGGCGGGCGCCAGCGGCGCGACCGCGCGGACCGCGGCGCGGCGCACCCGCGCGTCCGGATCGCGCAACCGCGGCACGAGATCGGGCAGCGCGCGGCGGCCCACCTTGCGCGCGATCCCCTCGACCGCGATGGCGCGGGCCTCGGCGCGGTCGCTGGACAGCGCGTCGGTCGCGATGCGCGGCGCGTCGGGGTGAGCGCGCAGGACCGCCACGGCTGCCGCGGCGCGCACGGCCGGATCGTCGTCGCCCATGCGGCGCATCACCTCGTCGGCCAGTGGCTCGAGTTCGAGGCGCTCGGCGATCTGGACCGCGCGCAGGCGAATCGCGGGCGACGGCGTGCGCAGCGCCTGCCACAGCGTCGACATCGCCATCGCCCGCAGCGCGTCGCGGTCGGGCGCGCCGCGCAGCGCGACCCATTCGCGATACAGGGCGACCGCGCGCGCGGGATCGCGGCGGGCGAACGCGGCCTGGATCTTGACCCGCCACAGCAGCGGCTGCTTCGGGAACCGCGCGAGTTCGCGATCCGCGAGCTGCTCCGCCTCCGCGACCCGGCCGGCTGCGAGCAGCCGTTGCGCGCGCCGCGCTTCTGGCGGCGGCCCACACGCCGCGGCGGCCAGCAGTGGCAACAGCAGCAGGAGCGGCGCGCGGGCCGGCGAGGCGGCGAAGCGGTGAGGTCGGGTCGGGACGTCGTCGATCATCGTGGCGGTGGATCGCTGGGGCGGTCGTGGGCGCCGGGCGTGCCCGGCGGCCCATCGCGCCGGCAGAGGCCGACGCATGCAGCGTACACCACCGACGGGCGGTGCGCCGCTTCGAGGCGGCGGGTGCAAACCGCGCGCGCGTAGTGTACAAAGCGGCGATGCCGGTCGGCGCCGTGTTGTTCGATCTCGACGGGACGCTCGTGGACTCCGAGCGCGAGTACGCCGAGGCGATGGCGCGAGCGCTGCGCGCGGGGCTCGGCCTCGCCATCGATCAGGCCGACCGCGACTACCTCGTCGGCCGCGCGTGGGGCGACATCCACGCGCACCTGCGCGAGCGCTACGGCGAGCGGATGCCGTGGTCGCGGCAGCAGCTGATCGACGCGACGTTCGCCGAGCGCCAGCGTTTGGGTGCCGAGCGCGACGTGACCGTCCTGCCCGGCGCGCGCGACGCCATCGCGCGGTTCGACGGCATCCCGCGCGCGATCGTGACCGGCTCGTCGCGCCAGGAGGCGGCGTTTTCGCTGCGCGCGCTCGGCGAGACCGCCGCATTCCGCGCGGTCGTCACGTGCGAAGACTACGCCCGGTCCAAGCCGGCGCCCGACGGCTACCTCGCCGCGGCCGCCGCCGTCGGCGTCGACCCGCGCGACTGTCTCGTGGTCGAGGACTCGGCCGCCGGGATCGCCGCGGGGCTCGCCGCCGGCATGCTGGTGGTCGCGGTGCGCGCGGGCAATTTCGTGGGCGCCGACCAGTCGGCCGCCCACCGCATCGTGGACACGCTCGACGACCTGACGATCGACCTCGTGCGCGCGCTGCGGGCCGAAGTGCCGCACTGACGCGCCGCCCGATCCACACGCCACCGCCGATGCTCGAACGACTCCCGGAACGCGTCACGATCTACGAAGTCGGGCCCCGCGACGGCCTGCAGAACGAGGCGCGCACGGTGCCCACCGCCGACAAGATCGCGTTCATCAACGCGCTGTCGGACACCGGCCTGCCGGCGATCGAGATCACGAGTTTCGTGTCGCCGCGGTGGATCCCGCAGCTGGCCGACGCCGTCGAGGTGGCGCGCGGCGTCGATCGCCGGCCCGGCGTGCGGTATTCGGCGCTCGTGCCGAACCGCAAAGGGCTCGACCGCGCCATCGACGCCGGCATGGACGAAATCGCCGTGTTCCTGTCGGCGTCCGAGACGCACAACAAGCGCAACGTCAACAAGTCGATCGACGACACGCTGCGCGCGTTCGACGGCGTCGTCGGCCCGGCGCTCGACCGCGGCATGCGCGTCCGCGCCTACGTGTCGACCGTGTACGGCTGCCCGTACGAGGGGGAGGTCGACCCGGCGGTGGCCGTCCGCCTGGCGCAGACGCTGCTCGGGATGGGCGTGTACCAGGTGTCGCTCGGCGACACGATCGGCGTCGCCAACCCGCGCCAGGTCGAGCACGTGCTGTCGATGGTGCTCGAGCGCGTGCCGGCCGAAGCGATCGCGATGCACTTTCACGACACGCAGGGCACGGCGCTGGCCAACTGCCTCGTCGGCCTCACCCTCGGCGTGACCACCGTCGACGCGGCGGTCGGCGGCCTCGGCGGCTGCCCGTACGCGCCGGGCGCCGCCGGCAACCTGGCGACCGAGGACGTCGTCGCGATGTTGCACGCGATGGGTGTCGACACCGGCGTCGACCTCGACAAGCTGATCGACTGCTCGCGCATGGCCGCGGCGTTCGTCGGCCACGAGCTGCCGAGCAAGTACCTCAAGGCCCACATCGGCAAGCGCGCGCGCGCGCGCCGGCACGCGGAGACTCCACCGTGACACAGCAGACGACGACCGACTCCCCGGACCTCATCGTGGCCCGCCGCGACGACGGCGTCGCGTGGGTGACCCTCAACCGTCCCGATGCGCGCAACGCGCTGTCGCGCTCGGTCAACCTCGACCTGCAGCGCGTCGCGCGCGACCTCGGCCGCGACCGATCGGTGCGCGCCGTGGTGCTCACGGGCGCGGGCGACCGCGCGTTTTGCGCCGGCGCGGATCTGAAGGAGCGCAAAGGCGTAGCGCCCGAGGACACCGGACCCTACGTGGACGCGATCAGCGGCGCGATCGACGCGTGGGCGCGCATTCCGCAGCCGACGATCGCCGCGGTCAACGGGTTCGCGTTCGGCGGCGGGTTCGAACTGGCGCTCGCGTGCGACTTCCGCATCGCCAGCGACCGGGCCGCGTTCGCGCTCACCGAGGTGCGGCTCGGCATCATGCCGGGCGCCGGCGGCACGCAGCGGCTGCCGCGGCTGATCGGCGTCGCGCGCGCGAAGGAACTCATCTTGCTGGGCAAGCGGCTGTCGGCCGAGCAGGCGCTCGACTACGGCGTCGTCCACTCGTGCGTGCCGCACGCCGAGCTGTCGCGCGCCGTCGAGGAGCTGCTCGAAGACCTGGCCGCGTGCGCGCCGATCTCGGTGCGCATGGCCAAGGAGGCGATCGACCGCGGCACGGAGGTCGGCATCGACGAGGGGCTGCGCATCGAGCGCCGCTGCTACGACGTCACCTTGTTTACCGAGGATCGCAACGAGGGCTTGCGCGCGTTCGCCGAGAAACGGCCGCCGGTGTACCGCGGTCGCTGACGCCGCGCCGCCGCCGGCCCGGCACTGCTCCGCGCGTGCCGCGCTGCCGTCCGCCGAGTCGCCGTCGCGGCCGCGCCCGCGCCGGATGGCACCGACCGGGGGCGACGGGCGGCGCAGGCTGCCCTGCACCGACGCCGCGCGTCGGACCGGATCTACCGCGGGCGCAGGTCCGACAGCCGGGGCAAGGAACCCGGGCGCGGCGGCGCGGGGCGGCGGTCCACCTCGGTGTTGTCACCGACCGGCGGACGGTGCCCGATGGGCAGGTCCGACGGCCGCGCCGCGACGCCCGGAAGGGGGCGGCGGGCGGGGCGCCGGGCCGCGGAAGGCGCGGCC
>RFGE01000105.1 GCA_003696105.1 Deltaproteobacteria bacterium
CCGACGACCGGTTGGTGGCCGGCGCGCCGCTCGTGATCGTGGTGGTGGGGCGGTGATGCGCGCGGCTGCGATCGGAGTGGTGATCGCGACAGCGGCGCTCGCGCCGGTGGCGCGCGCGTCGGAGCCGGGCGCCGTGCGAGCCGAGGGCCGGGCGCCGGCGGGTGCGCCGGACGCGCGCGCTGCGGCGCTCGATCGGGCGTTCGCCGAGGCGGTCAGGCGCGCCGTCGCCGCCCGCGTAGAGGTGGGCGAGCGCGCGCGGCACGCCGGCGCCGTCGACGCCGCGATCGCCGGTCGCGCGCGGGAGTTCGTCGCGCGCTACCAGGTCGTCGCCGAGGGGCCGAGCCCGGCGGGATATTTCGTCCAGATCGACGTGTGGGTCGACGACGCGGCGCTCGCCCGCGCGTTGGCCGACGCGGGGATAGCGCCGGCGGCGCCGGCGGTCGACATCGGCGTCGGACGCCCACCGCTCGCGCTCGTCGCGCTCGTCCGCACGCCGGACGCGGCGGTGGCCACGTTCGGCCGCGACGGCGGCGATGGCGGTCCGCTGGGCCGCGCGGTCGACCGGGAGCTGCGCGAGCTCGGGTTTCGCCCCGTGCGCCCTGCACCCGGCACGTCCCCGCCCGCGCATTCCGTGCCCGGCGCCGCGCTGCCGGTCGACGACGCGGCCGCGCGGGCGTTCGCGCTCGCCGAGGGGGCGGGCGGCGCGGTCGTGATCGCCGCCGACCTGGAGTCGGCGGGCCGCATCCGCGGGACCCCGTTTGCCGGCGCGCAGGGGCGGGCGCGCGTCCGCGTCGTCGCGGCCGACGGGGCCGCGATTGCCGACGCGGCGGTCGAAGCCGGCGCGTACGCGGAGGCCGCCAACGACGCGGTCGACGCGTGCGCCGCGCAACTCGGCCGCCGCGCCGTGGCCGCCGTGCGGGATGCGCTGCGCGCGCGGTGGCCGGCCGGCGTCATCGACGACGACGCGGTGATCGTAGAACTGCGCGGCGCCCCGTCGTGGGCGCCCGTGCGCGCGGTCCAGCGGGCGCTGGCGGCTGCGCCGGGCGTGTCGTCGGTGACGCCGCGGCGCCTTGCGCCCGGGGCGGTCGCTCTCGCGGTCGCGACCCGCCAGCCGGCGGCGCGGATCGCGGAAGCGGCGGGCCGCGCCGCGTTCGATCCGTTGCGCGCCGAGGTGCATGCGCGGTCGGATGCGCTCGTCGAGATCGTTCTGCAGGCCCCGACCGTTCCGGCGGAGGGGCCGCCGTGACGCCGGCGCGGGCGGTCGCGTTCGGGGCCGCGCTCGCCGTCGCGGCCGCCTGCAGTCGGCCGGCGGCGCGGGATCCCGCCGCGCGGCCGGCAGACGCGATCCTCTCCGTCGACTGCCCGGTCGCCGAGGCCGAGGTCTACGTGGACGACGCATACGTCGGCCGCGTGGCCGAGTTGGGCGGGGGCGTCGCGCTGGCGCCGGGCGTGCACCGCGTCGAAGTGCGTCACGACGACTACCACACGGGGTACCTCGAAATCGAGGTTCGCGCGGGCCAGCGCCGGCGCGTCGCGGTCGACCTGGCGCCGCGTTTGCCGTAACGTGCCGGGTGATGCCCGCTGATGACGTGCGCGTAGTCGATCGCGACGGCGTGCGGTGGATCGAATTGCACCGCCCCGAGTCGCGCAACGGCCTCACGGTCGAAGTGAACAAGCGAATCATCGAGGCCGTGACGGCGGTCGAATCGCTCGCCGAGTGTCGCGTGGTCGTGCTCACGGGGGCCGGCGGGCACTTCTGCTCCGGCCTCGACCTCAAAGCGATCCTGCGGGAGGGGCCCGTGCCGCCCGAACAGCGCGACGCCGATCTGCGCGATTACTTCCACGGCCTGATCCGTGCCGTGCGCGGCTGCAGCCGTCCGACCATCGCGGCCGTCGACGGGGCCGCCGCCGGGTTCGGCTGCGACCTGGCGCTGGCGTGCGATCTGCGCCTCGTGAGCGACCGCGCCCGGTTTGGCGAGATCTTCGTCCGGCGCGGGCTCATGCCGGACGGCGGCAGTACGTTCCTGTTGCCGCGCATCGTCGGCCTCGGTCGCGCGCTCGAAATGATGCTCACGGGAGAACTCGTCGACGCGCGCGAGGCGCATCGCATCGGCCTGGCCAACCGCGTCTACCCGGCGGACGAGCTGCACGATGCGGCGTGGGCGTTCGCTATCGAGCTGGCCAAGGGGGCGCCGCTGTCGCACCGCGCGGTCAAGCGCGCGGTCGCACTGTCGCTCGAGTCGGATTTCGACGCGGCGCTCGACCGCGAGCGCGCGTACCAGCTCGAGCTGTTGCAGTCGCGCGATTTCATGGAAGGCGTGACCGCCTTCCTGCAAAAGCGCGCGCCGGAGTTCAAGGGCGAATAGCCGCCCGGCGCGCCGGCGGCCGGCCGCCGGTGTCGCGTTCGCGGCGGCCGCGCGCGAGTCGTGGGCCGGCGGGGGCGCCGGCCCGTCAAATCGTCTCGCAGAACTCGATGCGCCGCGGCACCTTGTACGGCGCGAGGTTGCGCGCGCAATGATCGATGATCTCTTCCGCCTGGCACTTACTGCGCGCCACGACCTTCGCGACGACGACGCTGCCGGTGAGCGGGTCGTGCACCACGCTCACCTGGGCGCGTTTGACCTTCGGGAACGCCTCGAGGCATCCCTCCACTTCGCCGAGGGCGACCCGCTTGCCGTCCACCTTGACGAGGTCGTCCTCGCGGCCCTTGAGCGAGATCCGGCCGCTGCGGTCGATGGTCGCGCGGTCTCCGGTCCGCAGCCATCCCTTCGCGTCGGTCTGGCCGACCGGCGTGCGCACCTTGCCCTTGGCCTTGACCGGGGCCGCGACCTCCTCGTACGGGCCGACGGCCACGCCGCTGACGGAGTCGCCCTTGACCCACAGGATGCCCTCCTTGCCCGCCGCGATCTTGCCGCCATCCGGCGTGGTGAGTTTGACCTGGACGCCGTCGATCGGCTTGCCCACGGACGTGACCGGCTTGCCGGCCGTGTTGACGCTCACCAACCCGGTCTCGGTCGAGTGGTACGTCGGCATGAGCTTGACCGCATACCCGGCGAAGAAGGAATCGGCCACGTCCTTCGGCAGGGCCGAGCCGCCGGACAGGTAGCGCGGGTTGTCGACCTCGACGTGCCGCGCCGTCGGCAGTCGTGCCATCTCGGCGTACATCGTCGGCATCGCGGGCATGACGTCGATGCGCTGGTCGCGCACGATCTTGGCGAGGCGGCGCGCCGAGACCTCCTCTTCGAGAAACAGCGTGCCGCCGGTCTTCAGGACCGGCAGCAACCCGAGGTCCCAGCCGTACGCGTGAAACAGGGGCACCGCGCACAGGATGCGCGACTGGTCGTCGATGCCGAGCGTGCCCACCGCATTGTCTGCGACCGCTTGCAGGTTCGCCTCGGTGCGGACGACGCCCTTCGGGTCGCCGAGGGAATCGGACGTAAACAGCACCATCGCGGCGTCGACGCCGACGTCCGGTGGTTTCTGTTTGAACATCGTGCAGGTCAGCAGCGTGCCCTGCAGGCGGCGGCGCACCTCCTGCGGGGCGTCGCCGTCGGCGGCACCGCCGCCCGGTTGGGGCAGGGGGCCGCCTTCGGAGCCGCGCGGTCGCGTGACGAGCGCGCGCATCGGCGCCGCCGCCAGCACGAGTTCGAGTTCGCGCGACCCGGTCGTGGGGTCCACCGGCACGACCACGACGTCGAGCTTCGACAGCGCGAGGGCCAGGATGACGAAGTCCGGGACGTTGCCCAGCATCAGGCCGACCCAGTCGCCGGCCTCGATGTTCATCGACTTGAACTCCTGCGCCCGCCGATCGACGCGGTGCAGCAGTCCGCGCCAACTCAGGTAGTTGTCCCGGTAGACGAGGGCCTTGTTGTTGCCCTGCGCCTTCGCCGCCTTCTTGAGCCAGTCGTACAGAAGGGTCATCGCACCTCGTACCCGCGCGCCGTGCAGTCGATACAGTGGCGCGCCCGAACTCTAGCAGGCCCGCCAGGCGGCCAACAAGCGGGAAAATGGCCGGCAGCGGCCGAAAACCGGTGCCGGCGGGCGGTCGCCGGCACCGCGCGGCTTCGGGCCGCGGAGGCCGGCGGCGCCGGAGCCGCGCGGCCCGAAGGTCACTCGAGCGTAAACAGCGGCTGGGTCCCGAACACCGAGTGGAACCGTGCCACGTAGCCGATGGTGAACGCGTACGTCGCCCCGCGCTCGTCGAGGTGGAACGCGCCCGCGTCGATCGAGCCGGAGTCGGCGGCGGCCGGCATGTACAGATCGAGCGCGATCGGCGTGACCCGCAGCTCGTGCTGTAGCCGCGAGCCCAGCAGGTACGACAGCGACAGCTCGCCGCGGAAGCCGAACGTGACCAGCCCTTCCTGGTCGAC
>RFGE01000106.1 GCA_003696105.1 Deltaproteobacteria bacterium
CGCGCCGAGTTTGGGGTCATCGGTGCGATAGCGCTCGAGGCGGTCGTAGATGTCGCGGTAGAAGAAGGCGGCCGACTGCCGGTGGTAGCGGTAACGGAGGCGCACGCTCACGTCCCGCGCGACGTCTTGCACGAGCCGAATCTCCGGTGTATGCGCGCGAATCTCCCACGTGTCGAAGTAGTAGCGGTAGCCCGCGATCAGCGTCGACCGGGTCGGCTCGACGAACGCGCGCGCGCTCGCGTAGATGGCGTGGCGCCAGCGTACGTTCGGGACGGCTTCGGGCGCTTGTTCGAGTGCGTCTCCCACCGATACTTGTCGATACAAGTTTTCCTGGTCGCCGCCGATCCGTGCCGCGTCGTAGGTGAGTGACGCGACGGCGACGGGAGACAGCACCTGCGACAGTGTGAGCGAACCGAGGGTCGTCGTCATCGCCCCCTTGCGCGGCTCGAACGGCGCGTCGAAATCGGTGTTGTCGTTGTCGAATCGGTCGAACCCTGCAGCCGCCGCGATCGCCAGCGTGGTGTTGCGGTCCGCGAAGTCGAACTCGCCGCGGCCGCTCACGAACACCGACCGGTAGTCCGGCTCGGTGCTGGCGCGCACGCCCGCGCCGACGCGGGCGTCGCCGAAGCGGTGCAGGTATGTGCCGCCGGCCTCGTAGCGGTACTCCGAAAACGGCTGGCCGTCGTTGCCCGCCGCCACCGACGCGGAGGTGATCACGTCCACGAGGAAGTGGGCGTCGAGTTGTCCGGCGTCGCCGACGTCGAGGCGGGCGTCGATCATCGGCTGCTGGACGCGCGTCGCCTTTTCCTTGTAGTACGCGCCGCGGATGGCGATCTCGCCGTCGGCGCGCGCGGCGGGGGCGGCGGCCGCGATCGCGACGGCTGCGACGGCCGCGGCCGCCGCGCGCGTCAGTTGCATCCGCACCCTCCGCCGGCTTCGCCGGTGCCGCCGTCGGCTCCCTCGCGCGCGCCGCGCGCATGCTGCTCGAAACGCACCTCGCCGGGGTCGCGGTCGGCGACCATCGACCGGCGCGCGAGGTACTCGCGCTGGTACGGCTTGACGCGGGCGCAGCCGCCGGCGGCCGCACCCAGCGCCACCGCCAACACGAGCGCGACACGGCGAGACATCGCCCACACGATAGCGCAATCTCGCGCGATTTCGGCGCGCGCGGCGCGGCGCATCGCCGGCGTTGGCCCCTTCTCAGCGCCCCCGTCGCCGTGATAAGCACGCGGCAGCGCGTAAGCTGCGCGCGGCTGAACCGTTTCCCATCGCCCGATTCCGTGAACGAACCCGCAGGAGAGAGACGTGCCTAACGTAGCCAAGCCCACTCGAGCGCTGTTGGCCGCGGTCGCATGCGTCGCCGTCGCGTGCGGCGGTGGCAGCAAGACCGACACCACCGTTCCCGACACGCCCGCGCCGCAGGGCCCCCTGCCTCAGGACATCGCGCACGAGTTTGCCCCGCGGGACTACCAGGGCGTGCGGTTCACGCCCGAGGCGCTCGGCTGGCCGGGCGTGCCCCGCATCAAGGTCAAGGGCAAGCCCAAGCTGGCGAAGCTGCGCGGCGCGATCGCCAGGCAGCGCAAGAAGGGCAAACTGGACACGTCCGACGTCCACACGCTCGTCAACCTGCTGGTGGATCAGGCCGCGGCGCGCCAGAAGGCCGGCGACGACGCGGGTGCGGCGCAGCTTCGCACGGAGGCGCGCGACCTGCTCGGCGAGCTCATCGCGCAAAACGGCGACAACGCGCAGGAACTGACGCTCAAGCGGTTTGCGGCGATCCAGTTCGCACTCGACGAGAAGGCCGGCGCCGACGCATTCCAGAAGGTGCTGGACAAGTTCCCCGAGAGCGGCGACGCGACCGAGTACCGGACCTGGATCGCCTACGCGCGGCTGCGCGCCTGGGACAACCCGGGGGCGGCCGCGGCCGTCGAAGGGTGGACCGCCGACGCGGTCGCGAGCCACGCCGCGTACGTACTGGCGTGGGTGCGCTTCCGCCAGCGCGACTACCCGGCGGCGACCGCGGCGATCGCCAAGGCGGCCGAGACGTGGGAGGGCAGCGGCAAGCCGGCGCTGCTGCGCGACGCCAAGCTGATCCTGGCGCGGGCCGGCGCTCCGGTGGACCAGGCGCTCGGCGTGGTGCGCACCATCTTGCCGCCCGACAAGCCGGTGTTGGTCGCGCTGCACTCGTACGAGCTGCACCAGGGCTACGTGTACGCCGGCTACTACGAGCGCGCGTCGGAGGTGCTCGACCAGATCTTCGACGGGGCGACGCCGGCCGACAAGGTGACCTTCCGGCTCAACCAGGCCGACTATCTGTTGCGGCTGGGCAAGCCGGCGGCGTCGGCCGACAAGATCCGGGAGTCGCTCGAGCTGTGCAAGGCGGCCGGCGAGGCGTGCAAGCCGGAACTCGCCAACGCGCTGGCCGAGCGCACGCTGCTGATGGCGCGCGTCTATCACAACGCGTACGCCACGTCGTTCGACGAGCGCTACCTCAAGGCGGCGAAGGTACTGTACGAGCTGTACCTGGCCATCGAGCCCGCGCGGCCCGACAAGCAGGAGGTGACCGGAAACTACGACGCGCTCAAGCAGACGGAGGCGCGCGGCGATTCGACGATGGGCAAGCATGCCAAGGACGTGATGAACGTGGTCATCACGGCGCACGGCGAGGTGATGCAGGCGTGCTACGAGGGCGTGCTCCAGTGGGAGCCGCAGCTGCGCGGCGAGGTCAAGGTGACGATCGACGTCGCACAGGACGGCTCGGTGAGCGCCGTGGCGACCGAGCCGGCGGCCGGCAAGGACGGGCTGGCGGCGGTCGCGGCGTGCCTCGTCGAGCGGATCAAGCCGTGGGCGTTCCCGGCGCGGACGGTGCCTGGGCTCACGCGCCTGGTCGTGCCGGTTCGGTATGCGCCCAAGGACGAAGCCAGCCCGCCAGATGCGGGTGACGCCGGCGCGGCCGATCGCGGCACCGGCGGCGAGACGGCCGGCGGGCAGGCCGGCGGCTCCGGCGACGCGAAGTCGGGCGGGGCGCAAGCCAACCCGTGACGCGCTTCGGCCCGGTCGGCATGCTCGACTGGGCGCGGTCGGTCCCGGCCAGCGCCGAGTGCGATCTCGCGCAGACGGCGGTGCCGCCGGTCGCGTGGCGCGACCTCGGCGTCGACGCCGAGCGGCTGGCGCGCTGCGGCGCGTCGGGCGACGAGCCACAGCGCGATCTGATCGCGCTGCTCGCCGCGCGTCACCGCGCGCCGCACGACGCGATCGCGCTCGTGTCCGGCAACACGCAGGCGGCGTTCTGCGCGCTCGCGCCCCACGTCGGACCGGGCGACGAGGTGATCGTGGAGGCGCCCACGTACCCGCCGCTCGTTGACTTGGTGCGCGCCCTCGGCGCCGACGCGATCGCGCTGCCGCGCGCAGCGTCGTCCGGCTTCGCGCCCGATCCGGACGACCTGCGCGAGCGGCTGTCACCTCGGACCGCGGCGGTCGTGCTCACCGATCTGCACAACCCGTCCGGGGTTCACCTCGACGCGGCGCGGATCGACGCGCTCCTCGACGTGGTGGAGGGACACTCCCGCGCGTTTCTGTTCGTCGACGAGGTCTATCTCGAATTCGACCCGTCGCCGCATCCGCCGACGGCATATCGTCCCGGGCGCCGCGTGGTCGTCGCGCGCAGCGTGACGAAGGCGTTCGGGCTCGGCGCGCTGCGCTGCGGATGGCTCGTCGGCGCGCCGGATGTCGTCGCGCGCTGCCGCGCGGCGCGCGACTACGTGCAGGGATACGTGTCGCCGGTGCTCGCGCTGGCGTGCGCATTTGCGCTGGCGACGGATGTGGAGCGGCGGGCGGCGGCGGCGGCACGCGTGCGCGACGGCTACGCCCGGGTCGCGCGGGGCCTCGCCGCGATCGACGGTGTTGCGCTGGTCGAGCCACATGCCGCGGCGCCCGCCGTCTGCTTCCCGCGGCTGCACGCGTCGGACGCGACCCGGATTTGCGACGAGTTGCTCGCGCGCGGGGTCGCGGTCGCGCCGGGGGCACTGTTCGGTGCGCCGGCGCACGTTCGCCTGGCCTGCGCGGCGGCGCCGGCAGCCATCGACGCCGGCATGGCGGTCCTCGCGGCTCTGCTGCGGCCGCCGGCGGCGTGATCGGCGCCGCGCGCTACGGCGGTCGGGCGCAGTCGCGGTCGAGCGTCGCGAGCAGGGCGCGGGCGGTGCGGCGCCGGTCGCTCGCACCCGGACGCACGTCCGCGCTCGCGAGGTAGGCGCGAAGTGCGTCGCGACACGCGGCCGTGTCGCCGGTGCGGTGCGCGGCGGCCGCGAGGTTCCACTGGTGCATCGCGTCGTTCGGCGCGAGCGCGACGGCGCGCGAGAGCTGCCGTATCGCAGCTGCCGGTTCCCCGCACGCGAGCAGGCACACGCCGAGGTTGGCGCGGCCGTCGGCGTCGTCCGGCCGCCGCGCGACATACCGGCGCAACAGGGGCCGCGCGCGGTCGGGCGAGCCGGCGGCCATCAGCTCGAGCGCGCGGGACAGTAGCGCGGGCGTGTCGTCCTGCGGCGGATGCCAGTGTGTCCAGTGGTCGTCGAACAGCCCGAGGAGGTCGCGGCCGAGATAGTAGTCGCGCGGCAGCGTTCCGCCGCGGGCGATGCACCGGCGGGCCGCGGCGGCGACCTGAGCGGCCACCTCGCGAACCGGCGCGCGGGCGAACGAGAGCCCGCCGGCGCGCATGGCCGCGAGCACGTCGACGTCGATGTCGCGACGCGACAGATCGGCCGCGTAGCCCGCGTCCGCGAGGGCGCCGCCGGCGTCGATCAGCAGCCACAGGCAGCGGAAGCGCGGCGGACGCGTGCCGCGTCTGCGGGCGGTCGCGATTGCCGCGCATCGTCCGTCGGCAGCGCGGGCGGTGCGCGCGACCGTGCGCACCGGCGGGCTGCGCCGCGCCGCGCCGTGGTCCGCGGGTAGCGCCGCGCGCAGCAGCCGCAGCTCGCTGCGCGTGCGATCGTCGATGTCGTCGCGAACGTACAGCTCGTCGACGAGGGCCGCGGCGCGCGCAGGCTGGTCGCCGGCAAACTCGTCGACAAAGTCGAGCAGGTCGGCGGGCGGCATCTGGTGCGTGATGAGGTCGGCGGCACGCGCGATCTCCGCCGGCGTGTCGAGGCACGCCGCCAGTCGGCGCAGGGACCGTGCGCGGTCCGCCTCGGTGGCGTCGTGCGCGGTGCCGTGGATTTCGCCGAGCAGGTCGCGCGCGCGGTCGCGCGCCGCGTTCGGCGGTTCGCGCAGCGCGGCGATCACGCGGTCGCGCGCCCCGGCGGCGGCGACGTGAGCGAGCAAGTGTGCCGCCCAGGCGGCGCGCCCGTCGTCGGCCGAAGCGAGTTCGCGGACGAGCAGCGGGATCGCTGTGGCGCCGAGCGCGGCCGCGATGCGCGCGCATGCGCGCTCCTGCCCCGGGTGCGCCGGTCGGCCCGCGCGCAGATCGTCGAAGCTGGCGCGCAGCCGCTGCAGCTTGGCCAGCGAGAACGTGACGATGCGGCGTCCCCCGGTCACGTTGAGTGACCATACAATATATGTATTGCCATCTTTCGTCAACTGCGCGAGCGGCGCGGGTCGGCGACCGCGCCGCGCCGACGCGGCAGCCGGAGGCGGCATGCGCCGCTTCGCGCGACCGATCCCCCGCAGTCGGGCGTCGACACCGACGGTCGACGCCGAATCCGCGGCCCGGGCTCGGTTTGCGACAGGTCTCGCCCGTTCGATCGACTGTCGCGTCAGAGCAGTGGGGGCGGCGGAGCGGTGACGAGCTTCATGAATTCGTCGCGCGTCTCGATGTTGAGGAACACGCCGCGCACGGCGCTCGTGACGACGCGCGAGTCGTGTGCGCGCGCTCCGCGCGCGGCCATGCACAGGTGCAGCCCCTCGACGTAGACCGCAGCGCCGTCGCTCTGCAGATTCTCGTGCATGATGCTGCACAGGTCGTGTGTCAGGTCTTCTTGCAGTACCGGCCGGCTCGCCATCAGCCGCGCGAGGCGCGACATCTTGGACACGCCGAGCACCTTCTCCGTCGGGATGTACGCCAGCGAGATCCGATAGATGACCGGCAGCAGATGGTGCGGACACACGCCGAACGCCACGTTGTTCTTGGAGATGACCATCTCCTTGTAGCGGGCGGGGAACGTCTTGGCGAGCATGTCCGCGATCTCGGTGCGCACGCGGGTCTCGTCGCCGACGAGCTCGGCGAAGCCGCGGGCCGCCCGCGCGGCCGTACCGGCGAAGTTGTCGTCGCCTTCGGTGTCGTAGCCGAGTGCGGACAGCCCCTCCAGCAGGGTGGCGAACGCCTTTTCGAACAGCGGGAGCGCGGCGGCGCGGCCGTTGACATCGGGTGTGCGGGGCATGTCTCCTGCTACCGCGCCCCGCCGCTCGCCGCAACCATCGCGCGCGCGATCTGAGCCGTCGCGGCCGACACGCCCGCGTCGCCGATGGCGTCGGGCGGACACCAGCGGAATGCGTCGTAGCGGTCCGGCGAGGGGCGCACGCGCCCGACCGGCGCGGCTGCGCGCCACACGCGGATGCGCAGCCGCCGGTGGCTGAGCAGTTGCTCGTGCGCCGCCGCGGGGGCGCTCCCGCGCAGGGCGATGCGCAGGCCGATCGCGTCGCCGATCCCGTCGGGCGTCGGCGCTTGCGGCAGCTCCCACAGCCCCGCGTACAGGCCGCGGCCCGCGCGCCGAACGAGCAGCACGCGCCGCCGCCGCACCAGCCACGCGGCCACGACGTCGATCACCGGCAACTCGCCCGCCCGGCGTCGCGGCCGCGTCACCGGCAACTCGCTCGCGCGTCCGGCCGCGCGCGCTCGGCACACGCCGGACAGCGGGCACGCGCCGCATCGCGGCGCGCGCGGCGTGCACACGGTCGCGCCGAGTTCCATGATCCCCTGGTTGAAGTCGCCGGGCGCATCCGCGGGAACGAGTCGCGCGGCGAGGTCCCACAGCCGCCGTCGCGTCGCCGCCGCCTTGATGTCGTCGTCGATCGCGAACACCCGGGCGAGCACGCGCGCCACGTTGCCGTCGACGACCGGTTCCGGCCGGCCGAACGCGATCGACGCGATCGCCCCGGCAGTGTAGGCGCCGACCCCCGGCAGCGCGCGCAGTTGGTCCGGGTCGTCGGGAACACGGCCGCCGTAGCGCGCCATCACTTCGGCGGCGCCGCGGCGCAGGTTTCGCGCGCGGCTGTAGTAGCCGAGGCCGGACCACGCCGCGAGGACATCGTCGATCGGTGCGGCGGCGAGCGCTTCGACAGTTGGAAACCGATCCAGCCAGCGGCGATAGTAGGGGATGACCGTCGCGACGCGCGTTTGTTGTAGCATCACCTCGGATACCCAGATCGCGTATGGATCCCGGGTTTCCCGCCACGGCAGCTCGCGACACGTGGCGCGAAAGTGGGCCACGATGCGCCGACCGATGTCGGCCAGGTCGACGTCGGGCTCGGCGCGCTCACCGGGGCGCACGGCGATCTTGGCGCGCTTGCGGCGGCTCACGGGCACGCGTACGGCGCGAACGCGATCGCGCCTGCGACGATCGGGATGGTCGCGCGGCCGTCGCACGCGGCACCGCCCGGCGCAGTGACCGATACGGACGTCGTGCGCGCCGCGGCGTCGACGTTGGCAAACAGGGTGTAGCCGTCGGCCAGCGGAAACGCGCCGTCGTGCGCGGCGCCGATGTCGACGATCGCGTCGTCTCGATCGGCACGAGCGATCACGATGGCCGTCGCTGGATCGTACGTGAGCGACAGCTGTTCCGCGAACAGGGTCTGCACGCGCGCCGGCGTGAGACCGCGCACGGTGATCGGTCCGCGCGCGGTCACGTCGGCGTCCGACGCGAACCACAAGTCGAGGTAATCGGCATGTTCGAACAGCAAGTCCGCGTCGGAGCCGGGCGGCAGGCACAGCTCTACGCGGCCGTTGGGCGATGTCTCGTCGACGTTCGACGGGGCGTCGACCTGGGTGACCGTGGCGAACGCGATGCCCTTGAACATGTCGAACGTGCTGTCCCAGTCGACGTAATCCACGGTGAAGTACAGGGCGCCCGGGCACGGCGTCCAGGCGTCGGGCGAACCGGCGTCCGCGGCCGCATCCGGCGCGGCCGCATCCGGCACGGCCGCGTCCGCGGCGGTGTCGCCGCCGCCACAAGCGGCCGCCGAAATGAGCGCGACGCCGGCGGCCAAGGCGATCGGGTTGCGAGTCGGCACGACTGTTGCTGGACGTGAATACATCGTGCCGCACCCCCAAAGCAATCCCGGCCCACGCACATCGTGCGCAATCGGTCGCGAGGTCCGCAAAGTTTGCGCGCCGTCGCCGGAGGAACTCGTGGCCCACGTGCGGCCGGGTCCCCGTTACACGAGCTACCCGCCGGCGACCGAGTTCCGGCCGGCGTTCACGGCGGCCGACGCCGGCGAGCAGCTCGCGCGGCTGGCCCGCAGGCCCGACCGCATCGCGTCCCTGTACCTGCACGTGCCGTACTGCGCGAGCCTGTGCTGGTATTGCGGCTGCAACGTCGTGATCTCCCGCGATCGCGGCAAGGCGACCGGCTACGTCGACCGCCTCGTGCGCGAGATCGACGCGCTCGCCACGCGCAGCGGGCGCGGGCGCCCCCTCGCGGAGCTGTCGCTCGGCGGCGGTTCGCCGAACTTCCTGCCGGCCGACGAACTCGTCCGGCTCGTCGGCGCGGTGTGCCGCGCTTTCGAGTTGACGGCCGACGCCGAACTCGGCATCGAACTCGACCCGCGCGAGACGACGGCCGAGCAGATCGACGCGCTCGCCGACTGCGGGTTCACGCGCATGAGCGTCGGCGTGCAGGACTTCGCGCCGCTGGTGCAGCGCGCCATCCACCGCGAGCAGTCGATCGAGCAGACCGCGGAGTTGATCGCGCGCGGTCGCGCCGCCGGCTTTCGCAGCGCCAACGTCGACCTCGTGTACGGCTTGCCCGGGCAGACCGAGGACAGCTTGCGCGCCACGCTCGATGCGGTCGTCCGCATGGCGCCGGACCGCATCGCCATGTTCGGCTATGCACACCTGCCTCACCTGCGCCCGCACCAGAAGCTCGTGGAGCGCGCCGCGGCGGTGCCGGGCCCCGATCACCGGGCGCGCCTGCTGGCGGTGGCGCTCGAGGCGTTCGACGCGGCCGGCTACGTGCGCGTCGGCCTCGACCACTTCGCGCGCCCCGACGATCCGCTCGTGCGCGCTGCACTCGACGGCCGGCTGCACCGCAACTTCCAGGGCTACGTGGTTCAGCGCGGAGACGTGCTGCTCGGTTGCGGCTCGTCCGCCATTACCGACACCGGGGACGCGTACTGGCAGAACCACGTCGACGTCGACGAGTGGGGGCGCGCGGTGGATGCCGGACAACTGCCGGTCGCCCGCGGCGTGGCGCTCGACGGAGACGACCAGGTGCGCCGCTACGTGATCACCCGCCTGATGTGCGACGCCGAGCTGGACATGGCGGACGTCGAGCGGCGGTTCGAGATCGACTTCGACAGGTACTTCTCGCCTGAACTCGACGCGCTGGCCGGTCGCGATCTGGCGCCGTTGGTCGAGGTCGACCGCGATGCACGGCGCATCGTAGCGACCCCGCTGGGAACTCAGCTCATCCGCAACGTGTGCATGGCGTTCGACCGCTATCTGCGCGAGCGCGCGGATCGGCCGCGGTTTTCTCCGACGTTGTAGGCGCGGCGCGCGGCGGCTGGCGGCGCGCTGCGCCGGTGGTCGGAGGCGCGTTACGCGGCCTCGTCCCGGCCGGCGGCGCGCTCGAGTTCTGCGAGGTCGACGATCCGCAGCGTCGTCCGCGTCGTGGTGATGGCCCCGCGCTGAGTGAGTTCCGCGAGCGCGCGCGACAGCGTCTCGGCCCGCATCCCCAGCAGGTCCGCCACCAGCCGGCGCGGCAGATGGCCTGCCTCGCCGCGCGGCCCCTCGTCGAGCAGCCACCCGGCCACGCGCTGGACGGCGCTGCCGCGTCGCGCCGCGGCGGCCGCGTCGCGCGTGTGCGACCGAAGCGTGATCTCGAGAGCCGTCCGCGCCGGCGTGCCCTTGGGGCCGAGCCATGCGTCGATGCCCGCGCGAGTCGCGCCGCACAACACCACGTCGGTCGTCGCCTTGGCGGTGTCGGCATAGCGGTCCGACACGAGCGTTTCGAGGCCGATGAAGCTACCCGCGAACCGGACGGCGTGGGCCTTGCCCTCGGCCGCGCCCTCGCCGACCTCGCGGTACAGCACGACCGTGCCGCGCTTGACGAACCACACGTGGCTCGCCGGCTCGCCCTGCAGGTAGAGCAGCTCGCCGCGCCGGCGTTGACGGTCCACGAACGGGCAAAACTGCCCCTGCCCGAGGCCCGAGGCCCGGCCGACGTCGCAGACCGCGCAGTTGATCGAGGACATCGACGACCGCGCCATGGGCCGACGCTTTGCGAATCGTGTGCCGGACGGCGCGCTGGGAGCCAAGTGCTCGATACGTAAGGAGCATCACTCGCGTGACGCGCGCTCATGAGTTGATCGAAATCAGGAAAACCTCGCAGAGTTTGCGCCACCATGAGGGAGACGACGTTTCGGTAGGCGCCGGGGGGAGAGGTCCGATGGCTGACGACAGGTGCGACATGCTGCTCGAGGGATTGCGCGAAGTGCGGGGCGTGGTGGTGCGACGCGGGGTGGGCGGCCCGGGCCGCAGCCGTGAGTTGCTCGGGGCGACGCGGCTGCGGTGCCAGCCCGGCGGCCGCCTCCACGATGCCGTCGAGTGCATCGCCTGTCCGCGGTTCGTCAACTTTCGTCCCGATCGCAACCGTCGCAACGTCACCATTCGCTGCCAGTGGCGGCTGGACGACGCGGTCGCCGATCTGATGACCCTCGCCAACGCGCTCGTCGCGGTGCCCCCGGACATGCCGATCGCCGAGGCGGACGGGCTCGCGCGCGACCGTGGCGTCGAGCATCTCGTCGTGCTCCGCGACGGCGAGCTGCTCGGCATCGTATGTCGCTGCCAGCTCGCCGGCGGCGCAGCGGGGCGCGTCGTCGGCGAGTGTATGGCGCGGCAAGCCTGGTCGTTGCCGGTCCGCGCGACGCTCGCGGACGCGGCCGCCGTGATGCGCGAGCGCGGCGTCGGGTGGCTCGCGGTCGTCGACGACGGCGTCCTGCTCGGAGTCGTCACGCGCGGGGATCTCGTCCGCGCGGGCGTCGATCCCGCCTTGCTCGGCGAGCTATCGTGCGCGTGTCCGGGCGACGGCAGCGCGCCGTGTGCGCCGGCGCGGTTGGGGGAGGGGGCAGTCGGAATCTGCCTGGACTGCGCCGGCGGCGCCGCGTGCCAGCCGCAGCGAGCCGCCGGCGGCGAGTGACCGGGCCGACCGCCCGTCGCCGGCCCGCGCACAGCGGCGCCGGCGCGGCGCGCGGCATCCGCGCGAGGCGCAGGTGCGCGGCGCATCTTCCGGGCATCGGACTTGACGTGCGTCAACGCGGAGGTGGCCCCGATGGCGCACGCTGCCGCCATGCCAACTGCGACCACCAGCCGCCAGTTCACCTCCGTGGCCGAGTATCTCACCTGGGACCACGACGAACTCGACGCCATGTTCGCCGACATCGTGCCGATGGTGGAGGACGCCGAGTGGGAGCGCGCCTCCGAGCACTTCGACGACTTCCGCCGCCGCCTCGAGCGCCACATTGCCATCGAGGAGGAGGTCCTGTTTCCGGTGTTCGAGCGGCGCGTCGCGCCGCACGGGCCGACCGACGTCATGCGCGAGGACCACCGGCAGATCAAGGACGCGCTCGCGACGATCGGCGGCGCCCTGCAGTCCGCCGACACGGCGGCGTTCGACCGCGGCCGCGCAACCCTGATCGACGTGCTCGCCAATCACAACCTGCGCGAGGAGCGCGTGCTGTACCCGACCGTCGAACGCGCCGCCGCCGACGAAATGCCCGCGGTGCTCGAACGCGCGCTGTCCTATTGACGGCCGCGGCGCAGCGCCTCGATTTCGGCGAACAGCGCCTCGATCTCGTCGTCGCGCGTGTAGAAGTGCGGCCCGATGCGGATGCCCGCGCCGGGCCGGTAGTCGCAGAAGAACCGGCGGCGGTTGAGTTCGCGTGCGACGTCGCCCGCGCCGGGGAAGTCGAACACGACCGAGTTGCCGCGCCGCTCCGGTTCGCGCGGCGACCGCAGCGTATACCCCGCCTCGTCGATGCGCTCGATCGCGAGGCCGGTCTGGCGCAGCGACTTTTCGCGGATGCGGTCGACGCCGATCTCGGCCACGATCTCGTGTCCGGCGCGCGCCTGGTAGAGGCAGGCGACCGCCGGCGTTCCGCCCATGTAGCGCCACGCGCTGTCGGCGTACTGCTGGTCGGGCATGGTGAAGGCAAACGGTGACTCGTGTCCGAACCAGCCCGTTACGCGCGGAGCGAACTCGCCGATCAGATCCTCGCGGACGTACAGGTACGCGGCGCCCGGGCCGCCGCACAGCCATTTGACTGAACCGCCGGTGGCGAACGACACGCCGAGATCGACGACGTCGACCGGGATCGCGCCGAGCGACTGGTAGCAGTCGAGGATGACGTGCGCACCGACTTCGTTGGCGCGCGCGGCGATCGCCTTGGCGTCCTGGATGTATGCCGACTTGAACAGCACGTGGGAGATCGGCACCACGAGCGTCTGCTGATCGATCGCCTCGCACATGCGCGCGGTGTCGACCGCGACGCCGTCCGACTCGACGATGTGGATCTCTGCGCCGCGCCGCCGCTCGGCCTGCCACACGTACGACACGGACGGGAAGTTGAGATCGGAGTAGACGATCTTGTTCTTGCCTGGCCGGTAGTCGAAGCAGGACGCGAGCACCGCCTCGACCGTGGACACGTTCTGGTTCATCACGACGGTGCCGTCCGGCGCGCCGAGCAGCCGGCCGATGCGGCGTCCCGCGCGGTCGACCTCCGGCAGCCAGTCGTCCCAGGCGGTGATCGACTTTTCCTCCCACAGCCGCAGGAACTCGGCCAGGTACTCGCCGGCCCGTCGCGGGACGCATCCCAACGAGTGGGAGATCAGGTGGGTGCAGCCCTCCAGGGCCGGGAACTCGTCGCGCCACTTGAGCAGGTCGTCGGTCACGGTGGCGCGAGTATGCACCATCGCGGGGACGGGCTGCGCGGGGTGATTTTATAATATGTTGATTTTATTAGATAAAATTGCGATTTGTTAGCACTCTCCCCGAGGGGTTGACAAAATCCGCGGCGTGCTTATGGATAGGGCGTCTGCTGTTTTCCGCAACGCCAACCGGAGAGGAATGACCATGAAGATTCGTCCCTTGGGTGACCGCATCCTGGTCAAGCGCGTCGAAGAGGAGGAAAAGAGCGCCGGCGGGATCATCATCCCGGACACGGCCAAGGAGAAGCCGATTCAGGCGAAGGTGATCGCCGTCGGCAATGGTCGGCTGGACAAAAACGGCAAGCGCCAGCCGCTCGAGGTCAAGGAGGGCGACCGGGTGCTGTTCAGCAAGTATGGCGGCACCGAGGTCAAACTCGACGGAGAAGAGCACCTCATCCTTCGCGAGGACGACGTTCTCGCCGTACTCGACTAACCGGAGGAACACACCATGGCAGCCAAGGAGATCGTATTTTCGACCGACGCCCGCGGCGAACTCGCGCGCGGGCTCAACACGCTTGCGAACGCGGTAAAGGTCACGCTCGGCCCGCGCGGCCGCAACGTGGTCATCGAAAAGAGCTGGGGCGCGCCGACGGTCACCAAGGACGGCGTCACCGTCGCCAAGGAGATCGAGCTGGAGAGCAAGCTCCAGAACATGGGCGCGCAGATGATCAAGGAGGTCGCCTCGAAGACGTCCGACGTCGCCGGTGACGGGACGACGACCGCGACCGTGCTCGCTCAGGCGATCTTCAACGAGGGCGCCAAGCTCGTTGCGGCGGGTGTCAACCCGATGGACCTCAAGCGGGGCATCGACGCGGCCGTCGACGCGGTGGTCGAGGCGCTCGGCAAGCTGTCGAAGGAGACCAAGGACCACAAAGAGATCGCGCAGGTCGGCACCATTTCGGCCAACGGCGACGAGACCATCGGCAACATGATCGCCGAGGCGATGGAGAAGGTCGGCAAGGAGGGCGTCATCACGGTCGAGGAGTCCAAGACGCTCGAGTCCGAACTCGACATCGTCGAGGGTATGCAGTTCGACCGCGGCTACCTGTCGCCGTACTTCGTCACCGACGCCGAGCGCATGGAGGCGGTCCTCACCGACGCCTACGTGCTGTGCCACGAAAAGAAGATCTCGAACATGAAGGACCTGCTGCCGGTGCTCGAGCAGGTCGCCAAGCAGGGCAAGCCGCTGCTGGTCATCGCGGAGGACGTCGACGGCGAGGCGCTCGCGACGCTGGTCGTCAACAAGCTGCGCGGCACGCTGCAGGTGTGCGCGGTCAAGGCGCCGGGCTTCGGTGACCGCCGCAAGGAGATGCTGCGCGACATCGCGGTGCTCACCGGCGGCCAGGCCATCACCGAGGATCTCGGCCTCAAGCTCGAGAACGTCACCCTCAACGACCTCGGCCAGGCCAAGCGCATCACCGTCACCAAGGACGACACCACGATCGTCGAGGGCGCCGGCAAGAAGGCCGACATCGAGGCGCGGGTCAAGCAGATCCGCACCCAGATCGAGGAGACCACGAGCGACTACGACCGCGAGAAGCTGCAGGAG
>RFGE01000107.1 GCA_003696105.1 Deltaproteobacteria bacterium
AGCCACCACACCATGTCGCGAGTATGCCGCCGCGGGCGCGCCGGCGCACGCGGCGGCATACTCGCGCGCCGTGCCGCCGCCGGCGACCTGTCGGGCCTCGGTCGCACGGGGCCGCGGGGGCGGGGCGGGCGCGGCGTAACGTCGCTTACCGGCGAGTCGACAAGCCCCCGATGGCTACTCGGCTAGCCGGCGCGTCCGACGCCTCGTCGCGTGATTCCGCAAACTTGCAAACGCCCGAGGCGGTACGCAGCTTGCTGGTCGGCCGGGCGGAGCTGACCCCTTTCAACCAGTCGGGAGGACCTATCATGCGGTATGGACGAATCATGGCCGTTGCGGCGGCGTGGCTGTTGTCTGCGAACGCGGCGTGCGACAGCGCGAGCGACGGCGAGTTGCCGGCGGAGCGCGGGGCGCTCGGCAAGGCCGATCTGGTCGGCAGCTGCTACGAGGCGGGCCAGTCGCGCTGTGGCGGCCCGTCGTCGGGCACCTGCTGGTGCGACGACCTGTGTACGACCTACGGCGACTGCTGCGACGACTATCAGGCCGTCTGCAAGCCGACGTGGTGCGGCGGATTCGCGAACCTGTCGTGCCCGGACGGCCTCGAGTGCGTCGACTACCCCTACGACACCTGTGACCCGGCGGCCGGCGGGGCCGACTGCATCGGTCACTGCGTGGAGCCGACGCAGCCGACGTGCGGCGGATTCGCGAACCTGCCGTGCCCGGACGGCCTCGAGTGCGTCGACGACCCGAACGACGACTGCGATCCGGCGGCGGGCGGAGCCGACTGCGCGGGCATCTGCGTGGAGCCGACGCAGCCGACGTGCATCAAGACGGGGTGCTCGGGGCAGATCTGCGCGGCCGAGCCGACCGTGTCCACCTGTGAGTGGCTGCCGTGGTACGCATGCTTCAAGACGGCGACCTGCGAGGTTCAGGACACCGGCGAGTGCGGCTTCACGATGACGCCCGAACTCAAGGCGTGCCTCGCGGCCAACGGCGGCCCGGTCCCGGGGCCGTCGTGCCAGGGCAGCTGCGGCGGCCAGAGCGCCGACGGCGGCTGCTGGTGCGACGAACTGTGCAGCTACTACGGCGACTGCTGCGACGACTACGAATCCGTGTGCTCGGGGGACGCATGCGACGCGCGCACCGGCGGCGCGTTCGTCACCTTCGAGGCGTGCGGCGAGTCGGTGACGGTGTGGGTGACCGACGATGCGTTCATCGACGAGGCGAAGAGCAAGCTCGACGGCGGCCAGCCGCGCGTGCCGGTGTTCCAACTCGCCGACGGAGCCGACTGCGACGCGGCGTGGAGCTGGCACGTGGAGCCGACCGCGTCGTGGGCCGACGTGACGATCGAGGTGTGCGACGCCTGTCCGTCGTACGTCGAGAGCCACAAGGCCGACTTCCTGTCCCTCGGGCAGTGGTGCCCGTGGGGCGTCGACAAGGTCGTGGCGGTCGACGACCGCCGCTGACCGCGCCGCGCACGGCGGAGGCGCGGGGCTCGGACGCGATTCGCGCGCCGGGCGCCCGCGCCGGCCGCCGGACGCGATTCGCGCGCCGTGCCGCCCCCGGCGGCACGGGACGGCGGGGCCGATGCCGGGCGCCCGGGCCTAAAACGGGTATTCGCCCGCCTGGATGTTCTTGAAGATGTCCGGCGTCACCCGAACGTAGGCGTTCGTCTTCGGCAACATGACGAACGTCGGCTCGCCGGTCTGTGCCGGATCGTAGCCCTGGTTTTTGAGGTCGCCTTTTTTCTGCTTGAACGTGGACGTCGTGTCGAGGGCAGGGCGGAACCGCAAGAACACCGGGATGGCGTACGGCGGCAGCTGTTCGTGCATATGGCGGACGAACCCGGCGAAGTCGAACTCGTCGACCGGCACGTTCGCCACGATGGCGGCCATGCCGGCGCGCCCCTCGCACCGCGGAATCTCCACGCCGTAGACGGTGGCCTCGTCGACCTGTGGAAACTGGTTGATGACTTCGGCGACCTCGTTCGTGGACACGTTTTCCGACTTCCACCGGAACGTGTCGCCGACGCGGTCGACGAACTGAGCGTGGCGGAACCCGAGGTCGCGCAACAGGTCGCCCGAGTTGAACCACACGTCGCCCTGGCGAAACGCGTTGCGCAGCAGCTTCTTTTCGCTGGCCTCCGGGTCGGTGTAGCCGTCGAACGCGTACTTGTCCGTGACCTCGCCGATGAGCAGGCCGACGCCGCCCCGCGGCACCCGGCGCAAGAACCCGTCGGGTCCGCGGACCGGCTCGTCCCGGTCGACGTCGTACTCCACGATCGCGTACGGCGCCGGGCAAAAGCCGACGGTGCAGTCGAGATTGAACGCGTTGACGAACGCGATGTTGCCCTCGCTGGCGGCATAGAACTCGTACACCTCGTCGATGCCAAACCGGCGCTTGAATGCCTTCCAGATGTCCGGCCGCAGTCCGTTGCCGACGATCTTGGTGACCGGGTTGTCCGCGTCGTCCGGCCTGGCCGGCTGGTTCATCAGATAGCGGCACAGTTCGCCGATGTAGCAAAAGCAGGTCGCGTGATAGTGGCGGACGTCGTCCCAGAACTTCGACGCGCTGAACTTGCGCCGCATCACGAGCGCGGCGCCCGACACCGCCGCCGAACTCCAGCCGACGGTGAGCGCATTGTTGTGATAGAACGGCAGCGGCACGTACATCACGTCCGTGGGCCGCATGTCGAGGGCGAGCAGGCCGAACGCCGCCGATGCCTTGACCCAGCGGAAGTGGCTCATGATCGACGCTTTGGGCAGCCCGGTGGTCCCCGACGTGTAGATGTAGAAACACGGGTCGCCCAGGGTCACGCGCGCCATCGCCGCCGGCGTGGTGGCCGGCGCGCGGTCGAGCGCGTCGCGCGCGTCGATCGCGTCGCGCGGCGCGTCGCATCGGTCGTCCTCGGGAATCCACATCACGCGGTCGGCGGTGGCGTGGGGGAGCGGCGCGCGCACCTCCGCAAATGCGTCGTACAGCTCCGCGCCGATCACGTACGCCTTGGCGTTGCACAGGCTGAAGCTGTGCGCGAGCACCTTCTTGCGCTGGTTGGTATTGATCACCGCGGCGATCGCGCCGAGCTTGACCGCGCCGGCGACGGCCAGCAGCATCTCGGGGCGGTTTTCGACGAAGATCGCGACCGCGTCCCCCTTGCCGATGCCGAGGTTCGCGAGCGCGTTCGCGTAGCGGTTGGACAACTCGTGCAGCTCGCGGTGGGTGTAGCGGCGGTCGAGGTACAGCAGCGCCGGCGCGTCCGGTCGCTCGCGGGCGTTGCGCTCGAGGTAGGTGCCGATCGACAGCACTTCGGACTTGTCGGACTTGCTGATGATTTGCAGCCCGCGGCGCAGCGTCGGCAGCTTGCGGCGCAGCAGTCGCAGCGTGTCCGCGACCCGGTCAGGATGGTGCGCGAGCAGCTCGGCGAGTTCTCTGGTGGCGGACGCCAGCGACGTGAGGCGAGCCGTGATGCCGTCGTTCGTCATCTCCATCTCCTGTGCCCGCTGCCGGGCCGTCGTTACACGATCTCGATGACGCCGTCGTCGATGCTCTGCAGCAGGGCCCAGCGCTCGTCAGCCGACAGGCGCTCGACGCGATCGAAAAACGCCTTCATCTCGCGCGTCTCCCCCTGGAACTCGACCGCGAAGCCGAGTTCGCCGCGGTTTTCGATCACGAAGCCGACCGCCTCGCAGGCGACGCCGTCGGGGCTGGTGAAGGCGAACCGCACCGTTTGGCCGACCGCCGCGCGGGCGGGGGTGGCGCAAAACAGCCCCGAGCGCGACAGGCTCGACACCACGCCGCGGACTCCGTCCGCCGGTGCTCTCTTGGCGGCGACGTGCAGCGCGACGTGAAGCAGCGTCTCGTGGCGGGGCGCGCGGCGGCGGTTGGACGTCATCTGCCTCGACGTTAGAGCGCGGCTTCGGTTCCGGTCAACGACGCGAAGTACTCGCTGAGCGCGAGCAGATCGTCGACGCCGAGTTCGTGAAACTTGACCCCGAGGCCGGGTTCCTCGGTCGTGCCGTCCGACCGCCAGCGGACCTCGGCCGCGACGACGATGGGGCGGTCCGAGGTGGGGACGTGGAGGACCAGCCGCAACTCGGTCCCCGGCGGGAACGCCCGGTCGGTCGCGATGAAGGCTCCACCGACGCCAATATTGCGCGTAAACGCGCGGATCGGTTCGGCTTCCCGGTCGGCGGCGACGAACAACTCGAGCTCGACGCGGCGGCCGGGCCGCGACCGCCCGCGAAAGTGGGTTCTACGTTCTTTTTTGGCCGACTCGCTCACGCGGCATGCCCCCAGCCCGGATGCGAGTCAGTGTACCGGCCCGGGGCGGGCTGGAGCAAACGGGTTTGACGCGGCGAGGTGTGCTCGGTAGCCTGCCCCGGCCGTGAAGTTCCATCTCATAGGAGCCGGCGGCACCGGCATGGGTGCGCTCGCGGGGCTGTTGTGTGAGGCAGGCCACGAGGTTCGCGGTTCCGACCGCGCGCCGCTGTACCCGCCGATGCGGGACCAGATCGCGGCGCTCGGCGTGCCCGTGGCGATCGGGTTTGCCCCGGAGAACCTGGACTGGGGACCGGACGTCGTGGTGGTCGGCAATACGCTGTCGCGCGACAACGTCGAGGTGGTCGAGGCACAGCGGCGAGGGCTGCCGCTCACCTCGTTTCCCGCGTGCATCGAGGACCAGTTTTTGGCCGACCGGCGCGCGCTCGTCGTCGCCGGGACGCACGGCAAGACGACGACCACGTCGTTGGTCGCGAACATCCTGATCGAGGCCGGGCGCGATCCGTCGTACTTCGTCGGCGGCGTGCCGATCGGCTACGGCCGCGGGTGGCGGCTCGGCGGCGGGCGCGATTTCGTCCTCGAAGGCGACGAGTACGACAGCGCGTTCTTCGACAAGGGGTCGAAGTTCCTCCACTACAAGCCGGCGATCGCGATCCTCACCTCGGTCGAACTCGACCACGTGGACATCTTTTCGTCGCTCGACGACGTGCGCGCCGCGTTTCGCGCGTTCGTCGGCCTGCTGCCGGCCGACGGCGTGCTGATCGTGGGCGCGTCGTCGCCCGAGGCCGTCGCGATCGCAGCGGCCGCGCCCTGCAAGGTGGACACGTATGCGTTCGAGGGGCGGGCGGCGGCGGACACGCCGGTGACCTGGCTCGGCTCCGACCTCGAAGTGCTCAAGGGCGGCCGCTGCGCATTCCAGGTCGCGCGCAACGGCGAGCCGTTCGTCCACGTCGAGACCAACCTGTTCGGGCCGCACAACTGCGAGAACATCCTCGCGGCGATCGCGATGGCCCACGCCGTCGGCGTCGACCCGGAGACGATCCGGCGAGCCGTCGCCAGCTTCGCCGGTGTCCGGCGGCGCCAGGAAGTGCGCGGCATCGCCCAGGGGACGTTCATCATCGACGACTACGCGCACCATCCGACGGCGATCGCCGAGACGTTGCGGGCGCTGCGCCAGCGGTTTCCGCGCCGCCGGCTGCTCGCCGTCTACGAGCCGCGGACGGCGACGTCGCGCCGCAAGACGTTCCAGCGCGAGTACGCGGATGCCCTGGCACTGGCCGACATGGCGGTGATCGGGCGCCTGTACGATCCGTCCAAGATCCCCGCCGACCAGCGCTTCGACCCGGAGCGCCTCGCGGCCGACCTGCACCGCAAGGGGACGACGGCGGCCTACATCGAAGACGTCGACGCCATCGTCGACTGGGTGCAGGATCAGGCGCGGCCGGGCGACGTCGTCGCCGTGCTCAGCTCCGGGTCGTTCGACGGGCTGCACGACAAGCTGCTGGCGGCGTTCGGCGATGCGGTGATGCCCGCGCAGTTCGGCGACATCGCCGCCATCCGCCGCTTGCTCGACCGCGTCGGCCTCGACTCGGCCGACTTGCGCGACGACGACTACAAGAACTTCCTCGTGCTGCGCAACGAGGCGGGGATCGTCGGCTGCATCGGGCTCGAGATCTACGGCGAGGATGCGATCCTGCGGTCGCTCGCGGTGCATCCGGGCCACCGCGGTCAGGGGTACGGCTGGATCCTGGCCGACACGGAGGTTCAGTACGCGCGCCACCGCGGCGTGCGCCGGATTTATCTCGTGTCGCCCGAGACGGCGAGCGACTTCTTCGCGGAGAAGCTCGGCTTCCGCATCGTCGACGTCGCGACCGTGTCGCCGGCCGTCGCCGAGTCGTCGACTTTCCGCAATTTCCGCGGAAAGAGCCCGCGGACGATGCGGCTGGACCTGTGACCGAGGCGGCTGACGCGCTGGACATCGCGCGCGAGGTGGCGCGTGCGGCCGCGGACCTCCTGCGGGGCGTCGACGACGTCGGCAAGGTGCGCACGAAGTCGTCGTTCAAGGACCTCGTCACCGAGTGGGACACGCGCGCGGAAGAGGCGATCGTGCGGCGCCTCGAGACGCTGGCGCCGGACGTGCCACGCCTGGCGGAGGAGAGCGGCGCGGCGGGCGACGTCGACGCGGGCCGTCGCTGGGTGATCGATCCGATCGACGGCACCGTGAACTTTGCTCACGGCATCCCGTTTTGGGCCGTGGCGATCTCGTTTGAGGTCGACGGCGATCCGGTGTGCGGCGTCGTCCACGCGCCCGCGCTCGGATGGGAGTTTTTCGCGAGCGCCGGCGGCGGCGCGTACCGCAACGGCGAGCGCGTTCGGGTGTCCGCGGTGGACGACCTGCGCCAAGCGGTCCTCGCGACCGGCTTCCCGTACGACCGCGGCACCGCCCGGTGGGCCAACTTTCGCGAGTGGGAGCACATGCAGCGGACGGCGGGCGCGTGCCGCCGCATGGGCTGTGCGTCGCTCGACCTCGCGATGGTGGCGTGTGGCATGGTCGATGGGTTCTGGGAGGCGCGACTGCGCGCGTGGGATCTGTCCGCCGGCGCTGTGCTCGTCCGCGAGGCGGGCGGCGTCGTGACCTCGCTCACGGGCGGCCGGTTCGCGTCGGCTTCCGGGGAGGCGGTGGCGTCCAACGGTGCTATTCATCAACAGATCGTGGAGGAACTCGGCACCGTGTTCGCCCGCTACGGAGGCCCGCATGACGACACGTAGTTGCATCGTCTCCTTTTTGACGGCGGCGGCCGCGGCCGCGCTCGCGATGGCGCCGGCCGCGGCTGCACCAGCCCAACCGGGGGCGACTCGCCCGCGTATCGACCTCGATGCGGTTCAGGGGTTGTTGGCCGTGCAACGTCTGGATGGTTGGCTGCTCTACGACTTCCGCGGCCAGAACCCGATCGCGCAAGAACTCGTCAGCCCGGAGGGGCACCAGACCCGACGCTGGTTCTATTTCATTCCGGCCGAAGGCCAGCCGGTCGCGCTGGTCCACAAGATCGAGGCGGCCAACTTTGCGCGCGTGCCCGGCCGCAAGATCGAGTACGCCGGTTGGCGCGAACTCGACGCTGGCTTGCGCGAACTGTTGCGCGGCTCGCGCAAGGTCGCGATGGAGTACTCACCGCAGGGGGCGATCCCCGCGCTGTCGCGGGTCGACGCCGGGACGTTCGAGCGCGTGCGCCGCGTCGGCGGCGTCAAGATCGTGTCGTCGGCCGACCTGGTGCAGTACACGAAAGCGATCTGGGGCGACGCGGGGCGCAAGGCGCACGCGGTCGCCGTGCATCATCTAGTGCAAATCCGCAAGGAAGCGTTGGCGTGGCTCGCCCGGGAGGTTCGCGCCGGGCGCGACGTGACCGAGTGGGATCTACAACAGCGCATGTACCGCGCATACGCTGTGCGCGGGCTCGAGGGGGAGCCGCCGATCGTCGCGGTGAACGCCAACGCGGCCGACCCACACTACTACCCGACGCGCGAGGCGGCCGCGCACATCCGCGAAGGCGACCTCCTGCTCGTGGACATGTGGGCCAAGAGCCTCGACGTCGACCGCGGCATCTACGCGGACATGACGTGGATGGCGTACGTCGGCTCCGACGTGCCGAACCGGTACGTGCGGGCATTCGAGGTCGTCGCCAAGGCGCGCGATGCGACGGTGGCGTTCATCGATGGGCGGATCAAGCGACGCCGCGTCGTGCGCGGCTACGAGGCCGACCAGCAGGCGCGCTCGATCGTGGCGGCCGCCGGGTTCGGCGACAAGTTCATCCATCGCACCGGTCACTCGATCGACACGGACGTACACGGCGCGGGTGCGCACCTCGACGACTACGAGACGCACGACACGCGACCGCTCGTGCGCGGCGCCGGGTTCTCGGTCGAGCCCGGGATCTACGTGCGCGGGGACTTCGGCGTGCGCTCGGAGATCGACGTGTACGTCGGCGCGCGGGGCGTCGAGGTCACGACTCCCGTTCAGCGCGAGATCGAGGCGCTGCTGCGCTGACGCGGGCGCCCGGGCCCGGTCGATCGCGTCGCGACGCCGCGGGCGCGCGCCCGCGCGGCCGCGCGGCCCGGCGGCCGCGCGGCGCGCGGGTCACTGCGCGCCGCCGTCGCGGCCGCGCTACTTGTCGTCGCGTGCGCGCGCGTCGCGCTGGCGGTATGCGGCTCGGCGCAGCAGCGCGACGATCGTGACGGCGCCGCCGACGCCGACGACGGCGTGAACGAGCTGGGTCCAACTTTCCATGAGTATCCTCCGTGTCGAACATTCGCGGGGTGCGGGCGCGCGGCCGGCGCCGCGCGCGAACTGGCGGCGCAGCGGCAGCGCCACCTCGGTGCGGGGAACGTCGTGCCGGCGAGGCCGGCGCGGTCGCTTCAACCCGCGCGCGCGATCGGGGGAGGAACGGGCACCCGCAAGACGGCGCGGGGCGGACGGCGGACCACGGCCGGTGCGTGCGGCGCGGCGGCCGCCGGCGGCGCCGGCAGCGCGATGCGGTGCGGCGCGACGTCATCGGCGGAGCCGTCCAGGTCGTCGGCGGCCGGCAGCGGGGCGCCGTCTATCGGCGCGAGCGCGCCCGACGGCGCGGTGACGGCGGCAACGGGATCGACATCACCGGCAGCCGGCGCCGCGACCGGGGCCGTCGCGGTCCACGACGCGATCAGCGCCGCGAGCCCGGCGATGGCGATCCGCAGCGTCGGCATCTCGATAGCGTAGCAGGTCGCGCGGGCCGGCGCCGCGTGGTTCCGCCGATTGTGCGCCGCCACGGCTGCAAAGTTTGCTACATACACGCCGTGAGGAAGTCGTGGTGGATCGCGGGCGCGCTGCTCGCGCTGCTCGCGCCGTCGTCCGGCGGCGCCGCGGCGGCACCGGCCGCCGGCCCGCCGGGGGACGAGGGGACGAAGCCGCGGGCGCTGCCGCCGGGGGAGGTCGCTCCGGTCGAGTCGCCACGCGCCGCCGGCGGTCGGGAGCCGGCGGCCGGCCGCCCGGCGGAGGGCGCGGCCGGGGACGCCGGCGCTCGCGCCGACGGCGTCGCGCCGCCCGGGCCGTTTCCGCTGCCCGACAACCTGCCGGACCGCGCGCGGTTCGTCGTCGTGAAACTGCACGACGAGGTCAGCCTCGGCATGGCCGCGTTCATCGAGCGGGTCACCGGCGCGCTCGAACCCGGCGACGTTCTCGTGCTCGACATCAACACGTTCGGCGGCCGCGTCGACGCAGCCGTCGCGATCCGGGACGCGCTGTTGCACGCCGAGGACCGCGGCGCGCGCGTGGTCGCCTACGTCAACCCGCGCGCGATCTCGGCAGGCGCCCTGATCTCCCTCGCGGCCGACGTCATCGTCGTGTCGCCCGGGTCGACGATCGGCGCCGCGACGCCGGTGCAGGTCGGCCAGGGCGGCGACATGCAGCCGGTCGGCGAGAAGGTCGTGTCGTACATGCGCCAGGAGATGCGCGCGACCGCCGAGGCGCGCGGCCGCAACGGCGACATCGCCGAGGCGATGGTCGATCCGGACGCGGAGGTGCCCGGGCTCGACGAAAAGGGCAAGACGCTCACGCTCGACGGCAAGCTCGCGCTCGACTGGGGCATCGCCAGCTTCGAGGCCAAGCACCTCGACGACGTGTTCGCGGGGCTCGGCTACGGCGGCGACGATAGGCCGTACACCGTGATCCGCAAGTCGTGGAGCTGGGCCGAAAAGCTGGCCGGCTGGCTGTCGAGTTCGACGATCTCCGCCGTGCTCATGTCGCTCGGCATGCTCGGCATCATGATCGGCCTGTACACCGGCGGCTCGCCGATCGCGCTCGGACTCGGCGGCACGTGTCTCGCGCTGTTCTTCTTCGGCCACCACGTCGTCGACCTGGCCGGCATCGAGGACGTGTTGCTGTTCCTGGCCGGCGTCGGGCTCATCGTCGTCGAGTTCGTCGTGCCCGGCCACATCGTATTCGGCGTCGCCGGGTTGTTGCTCGTGCTCGTGTCGCTATTTCTGGGGCTCATCGACTTCGACAAGGTCGACTTCGCGGTCCAGTGGGAGGCCGGCTACGTGTCGCGCGCGCTGTCGACCGTGTTCGGGTCGATTCTCGCCACCGTCGCGCTGGCCGTGGCGGCGTTCAAGTTCTTGCCGGACACGCGGCTCGGCCGCGGCTTGATGCTCGATGCGCGCATCGACGCGCGCGCCGCCGACCGCGCGGGCGACGCGGCGGAGGCGTTGGTCGGAGCGGTCGGCACGGCCGCCACGGACTTGCGCCCCGCCGGGAAGGTGGCGATCGCCGGCAAGCGGTACGACGCCCGCGCGGAGACCGGCTACATCGAGGCCGGTACGCCGGTGCAGGTCGTGCGGCGCGAATCGTTTTACGTGGTGGTCCGCCCGCGGCGCGACGGGGAGGTGGCATGACGGCTGCACTGGTCGTGATCGGTCTCATGGTGCTCGGGCTCGCACTCCTCGCGATCGAGGTATTCGTCATCCCCGGGTTTGGCGTCGTCGGCGTCCTCGGCGCCGCGGCGATGATCGGCTCGGTGTGGTTCGCGTATCACGAGCTGTCGCCGGCGTCGGCGGCGGTCGCCGTGGTGGCGGGCGCGTGCGCCGGCGGTGTGTTGTTGTGGTTGTTTCCGAGAACGTCGGCGGGCAGGGCGATGGTGCTCGAGTCGGCGACGACCGGGCGGGCGGCGCGGCCGACCCTCGCGCGTCTCACGGGGCGCGAGGGCGTCGCGGTGAGCGATCTGCGGCCGTCCGGCACCGCGGAGATCGACGGGGCGCCGGTCGACGTCATCACCGACGGACAGTACGTCGAGCGCGGCACGAAAATCCGGGTCGCGCGCGTCGAGGGAGCGCGCGTGGTGGTAGAACCGCTGGCGCAAACGGAGGAATGCAGTGGGAACGACGATTGATCTGAATTGGCCCCTGATCGTCGGCGGCGGCGCGGCCGTCCTGTTCGTCATCTTGATCCTGTACATGGTGCCGGTACGGCTGTGGATCGCGGCGAAGGCGACGGCCGCCGGCGTGAGCATGCTCACGATGATCGCCATGCGCCTGCGCCGCGTGCCGCCGGACGTGGTCGTCGGCGCGCGGATCAGCGCGGTCAAGGCCGGGCTCGACGTGCCGATCGATTGGATCGAGGCGCACTACCTCGCCGGCGGGCGCGTCAACAACGTGATCAACGCGCTGATCTCTGCCGACAAGGCCAACATGGATCTCGACTTCCAGCGGGCGGCGGCGATCGACCTGGCCGGCCGCGACGTGTTCGAGGCGGTGCAGATGTCGGTGAACCCGCGCGTCATCGAGACGCCGAAGGTGTCGGCCGTGGCCAAGGACGGCATCCAGTTGCTGTGCATCGCACGGGTCACGGTCCGCACGAACCTCGACCGGCTGGTCGGCGGCGCCGGCGAGGCGACGGTGCTCGCGCGCGTCGGCGAGGGCGTCGTGTCCACGATCGGCTCCGCGGACAAGTACGAGCAGGTCCTCGAGAATCCCGACACGATCTCCAAGACCGTGCTCGCCAAGGGCTTGGATGCCGGCACCGCGTTCGAGATCTTGTCGGTCGACATCGCCGACGTGGACGTGGGCGCGAACGTCGGCGCGAAGCTGCAGGCCGAGCAGGCCGAGGCCGACAAGCAGGTCGCGCAGGCCCGCGCCGAGGCGCGGCGCGCGCAGGCCGTCGCGCTCGAGCAGGAGAACAAGGCCAAGATCGCCGAGATGAAGGCGAAGCTGGTCGAGGCGGAGGCGCAGGTGCCGCTGGCGATGGCCGAGGCCCTGCGCGCCGGCCGGCTCGGCGTGATGGACTACTACAACATGAAGAACCTGATGGCCGACACGGAGATGCGCCAGTCGCTGAGCACACCCGGCGGCGGCGAGCCGAAGGCGTAGCCCGGTGGCGGACGTTCGACGCGTGCTGTCGCGCGCGTGGCGCGACCCGCGGCTGCTCGCGCGCGCGCTCGTGATCGGCGACGCGGTCGGCGAGCGTCGAGCGCGGTGGCCCGCGATGCTGCGGCGTGCGCCGGCGCCCGGGCCGCCGGCGGGGGCGGGCGGCCCGGCGAGCGGCGCGGCCGGGGAGGCGAGCGGCGCGGCCGGGGAGGCGAGCGGCGCGGCCGGGGA
>RFGE01000108.1 GCA_003696105.1 Deltaproteobacteria bacterium
CGGGAGCCTTCCCGAGCATGGCCGCAGTATCGCGCACCGCGGGGCTCGGCCGCTTGCCCGAGCGGGCATCGCCGGGGTACAAACGGCGCGCGGTACGCGGTAGGCTCCGCGGGGCCGTAGACGAAGGAGATCGGGAGATGACAGCTATACGACTTGTCACCACGGGTTTTCTCTGCGCCGCGCTCGCCGGCGCCTGCGGAAGCGACGACGAAGCGGCGCCCGACGCCGCGCCGGCTCCGGACGCCGCCGCCCCCGCGCCCGACGCTGCCGCGCCCGACGCCGCCGCGCCCGACGCCGCCGCCCCCGACGCCGGCGTCGACCCGGTCGAGCGCGGCCGCTACCTCGTCGATCACGTCGCCCTGTGCGGCGACTGCCACACGCCGCGGCTGCCGTCGGGCATGCCCGACATGGCCAACTACCTGGCCGGCAACGATTGCTTCATCGACCTCGTTCCGGACGACGACACGAAGGGCTGCCTGGGCACCGCCAACCTCACCAACCACGCCACGGGTCTCGCGGGTGAGACCGACGCCGACATCAAGAAGATGTTCCTCGACGGGCTTCACGAGGGCGGCGTTGTCATCCCGGTGATGCCGTACTGGGTCTACCACAACATGGACCCGGCCGACGCCGACGCCATCGTCGCCTACCTGCGCACGGTGCCCGGCGTCGACCACACCGTGCCCGAGCCGCAGGAGCCGTGGGTTCACCCGACGGCCCCCGCGACGCCGATCGACCCGGACGACATTCCCGCGCCGGACCCGACCGCTCCCAACTACGACAGCGCCATGCGCGGCCGCTACCTGGCGACCATGGCCGGCCTGTGCCTCGAGTGCCACACGCCCGAACTCGAACCGCCGATGCCGCGGCCGATCGACATGACCCGGCCGTTCGCCGGCGGGCGCACGTTCGGCGGGTTGCCGATGCCGCCGTTCGACACCACGGCGTCGCAATCGGCCAACCTCACCCAGCATGCCACCGGGCTCGCCGGCTGGACGGCCGACGACGTCGTGAAGGCGCTGAAGATGGGCGTCGACGACGACGGCGACGTGATCTGTCCGCCGATGCCGGTCGGGCCGATGGGGGCCTACGCCGGCCTCACGGACCAGGACGCCGCGGACATCGCCGCGTACATCTTGACGCTCCCCGGTATCGACAACACGGTCGCCGGGACCTGCTCGCTGGCCGGGGGCATGTAGCGCCGCGCGGGGCGCGGGCGCGCGGGGCCTTCGCCGCGCGCGCGTGCGGTCCGTGGGACGATCCGGACGCCGGCGGAGAGGATCGCGACGTACATCGCGGGGCCGGCAAGGCGGACCGTCGAAGGAGCGTCTTTTCGGCGAGGCCGGACGCCGCTGGCGTCGCGAAGGCCGTTGCCGAGGGGCGCGCTTTCGTGCCGGCGCGGGCGTGTCCGTCAGGGCTCGTGCGCCCGCGCCTGCGGTTCAGGGCCGGCGCTTGAACAGCTCGGGGTGCGCAAACCGGGACTCCAGGTCGGCAGGCGGGGCCTGCGGGCTGCGGCGGAGATCCCAGTCCTCTCGCCAGGCGCCCGAGGTTCCGTAGCGCCAGCGGCCGTCGAGGACGATGGCGTCGCCATCGCGGGCGAACCGGAACTCCACTTCGCCCGCATCCTGATCCGGGTTGCGCGACGGCGCCTCGCTCCACCATCCACGCAGGACATCGTCCGCATCCCAGCGCAGCACGACCGTGCCGTCGTCGTGGCGATAGGCGCCCCACACCTCGTCGCCCACTTCTCGGAGGACCATGTCTCCCCAGTCCCCCGTCCAGAACCCGACGAGCTCCGCCGTGACGAACTCGCCGTGCAGTCGCCTCCAGTAGCGAGTGCATTCGTCGTGGCCCGTCGTGTCTTCGTAGGTGTCGCCGGTGACGGTGGCGACCGTGTGCTTCCAGCTTGCGTTGCCGGCTCGATCCCGCCAGAGGATCTCGCCTTCATACCGGCCGGGGCCCACCTGTTTGAAGCGGCAGCCCACCTCGCCTCGTCGAAACCCGTACGCCGCCAGACCGCCCGGGATCTCGATGGTGCAGATCCACTCGTCGCCGTCCTTCGTAAAGACCACCGTGCGATCGTCGCAGCCGCGCCACGCGCCGGCCAGCGAGGCGGATGGGGCGGCGGCCGGCCGGGGCGCCTGCGCGTTCGCGGGCGCGGCGGCGGGCCGGGGCGCCGTCGCGTTCGCGGGCGCGGGCGCGGGTGGCGGCGTCGCCGGAGCGTCTTGTCGGACGACGCACGACGACGCCAGCAACGCGGTTCCGACGGCTACCCACTGAGTCATCTCGATTCCCTCCGTGAAGTCGAGCTACCGCGAGACCGCCGCGCCCGGCGTCGATCGCAACGACCCGGTCGCAGCCATGGTCGCGACATTCGTCTGCAGCTCTGCCGGTCCCCGTGCACGACGCGGCGCCCCCTGTGCCGCTGCGATTGTACGCGAACCGTGACGTCGACGCCGCCGGCGCGGCGTGGGCTGTCGCCAGCTACCGCTTGACCTTGAAGCGTACGGCCGGGCGCTGGTCGAGCGGTACGTCGCGGCGCTCGTACGCGAGCACCTCCACGCGGATCGGCTTGCCGGCGGTCGCCGTGAACGTACGGCTTCCCCTCGCGGTGAACGTCCGCTTGTTGAGGTACTTGAACGGCCCGTAGCCGTGCCCGCGATAGACGACCGTCACGTCGAGGGTGTGACGGCCGGGCGAGATCGGCCCCGCGAGGATGTCGAGCGTCGGCTTCGCCGACAGGTCGCCGGAGTCGTCGCGCTGGCGAAACACTCGGACGCCGTCGAGCGTGTAGGTCACCTCGACGAGGCGGAACTGGTCGCTCATCCCGCTGGTGTGCAAGATCGTGAGGTTGGCGCTGGCGCCGCCGCGCAGCGCCGCATCCTTGAGCAAGTTCACCCGGGCGCGGAGCTGCTCGGCGCGGCTCTGGACGCGGTCGAGCCGGCGGCTGAGTTCGCGCAGCGACAGCGGGCTCGCGACCGGCGCGCTCGGGCGCGTCGCGGACGGCGGCTGGACCATCTCCGGGTGCGCGGCGCGCGTGGCTCCGGGTTGCTCGCCCGCCGCGGGCGAGCCACCGCCGCCCGCCGCGGGGGGCGACGTCTCGTGCGCGGGGGGGCCCGCGTCGGCGCCGGGCGTCTGTTGCGCCGCCGCCGATCCGGTTGCCAGCAGTCCGACCACTGCAACCACGATCCCCGGGCGCGGCATCATGGCTCATGCATATCATCGCCCCGCGTCGCGGGCAAGGCGGCGCGATCGGTGGGAACCGTCCGGCGGTCGCGTTGTCCGTCGTCACATGCAATGGTTCGCCGTGATGAAACGCGTCGCGTTCGCCGCCGTGGCTGTGCTGGCCGCCTGCAAGCAGCACGAGGAGCCGCCGGTACCCCCGCCGCCGCCGCCCGACCCGAAGGCGGAGGCGACGCCGCCGCCCGCGCCGCCGTCGGTTCGCGCGACCGCCCCGGCGCCGGTGGCGCTGCCGGGTAAACCTCCCGGCAAGCTGGACGGCGCGCACCGGTGGTCCAAACGGTTCGGCAGCCCCGAACCGGACGCCGCGCGCGGCGTCGCGGTCGGCGCGGACGGTCGGGTGGCGGTCACCGGTTACTTTTCGGGAGAGGTCGATTTCGGCGCGGGGCCGGTGTCGGCGGCCGGCGATCGCGATGCGTTCGTCGCCGTGTTCGACCGCGACGGCCGCTTGCTGTGGGCCAAGGCACTCGGAGGTCCCGGCGAGGACATCGGCCAGACGGTCGCGATCGACAGCAAGGGCCGCGTCGCCGTCGCCGGCACGTTCACCGACACGGTCGACTTCGGCTCGGGCAAGCCGTTTACGAGCAAGGGGCGCACCGATCTGTTCATCGCGCTGTACGACGCCAGCGGCCGTCACGTGTGGTCGCGCCGCGCGGGCGCCGAGGTCGAGGATCGCGCCTACGCCGTCGCGTTCGATCGCGACGACAACCTGATCGCAACCGGCTACTTCGGCTCGGCGATCTCGCTCGGCGGCGACCCGCTGGTGTCCGCCGGTCGGGCCGACGCATTCGCGGTGAAGTACGCGCCGGATGCCCGGCACGTGTGGTCGTGGCGCATCGGGGGGGGAGGGCGACGACCTGGGCCGAGCGGTTGCGGTGGCTCCCGACGGCTCGCTGTGGATCGCCGGCGATTTCCAGGCGGAGGTCGTCGTCGGCGGCAAGACGCTCGCGAGCCGCGGCAACTCCGACGTGCTGCTGGCGCACGTCACCGCGGACGGCGCGGCGATCGGCGCGTATTCGTTCGGCTCCTACTTTCACGATTTCGCCGTCGGGGTCGCGGTCGACGCGGCGGGCGGGCCGGTCGTCATCGGGTCGTTCGAGCAGTCGATCGACTTCGGCGGCGGCGAACTCAAGGGGGTCAAGAAGAAGGACATGTTCCTCGCGCGCTTCGACGCCAATGGGGCCCACCTGTGGTCGAAGGCGTTCGGCGGGCGCGACGACGACGTGGGCGGCGGGGTCGCGGTCGACGCGCACGGCGACGTGATCGCGACCGGCTGGTTCTGGCACGGCGTCGACTTCGGTACCGGGCGGCTCGACAGCGCCGGCGACAGCGACATCGTCGTCGCCAAGTACGCGCCCAACGGCGAGCCGATATGGGCCAGGCGGTTTGGCGACGCGGGCGCCGACTTCGGTCGCGCCGTCGCCGTCGGGCCGGACGGGGCCGCGGCGGTCGCCGGTACGTTCCGCGGCACGGTCGACTTCGGCGGCGGCCCGCTCACGTTCGCCGGGGAGCGCAAGGGCGCCAAGGGCGACGCATTCGTCGCCGTGTTCGGCCCGTGATCGCGTGCTCGCGGGCCGCGCCTCGGACCCGCGCGGTTATTCGTGCACGGCGATCGCGGCGTGGCGCCACGCGACGCCGCCACGCCCGTCGCGATAGACGACGAACAGGTCGCCGTCGGCCGGCTCCTCGGGCGCGGTCCACGTGGTCGGCGCCCGCCGGTAGCGGTCGAATTCTCCGACGCTGGCGTACCACGCGACCTGGGAGTCGTCGCCCGGCGGCGGGTCGACGACGACGTCGAGGTCCACGATCTGTCCCGGCACGGCCGCCAGCGCGCCGGCACCGTCGGCGTCGTCTCCGATCGCGGCGCCATCGGCCGAGAGCTCGACGATGTCCGGGTTGGCGGTCGGTTGCGGCACGCCGACCGCGATCGCTTTGACGGCCACGAGCGGCGGCGAATCGTCGGGGTACGCGGTCGCCTCCACGGCGGCGAGCGCGACGCCGTCGACCTCCGCGGGCGCGACGTACCAGACGGCGCCGGCGTCGCGCTCGATCCGGCCGATGGCCGGCTGGTCGGCCGTCGGTTCCGCGAGGGACCAGTCGACCTCGACGCCGGAGATCGGCCCGTCGGGTCCGGCGAGCAAGATCGACAGCGCGGCCCGGTCACCGGCCGGGATCGCCGGTGGGTCGGCCCGAACCGCGAGGATCTGCGGTCGCGCCAGCTCGGCCGGCGTCGGCAGATCGGTGCACGCCGCGGCAGCCGCCGCGATCGCCGCCGCGGCGCAGGCGGCGGGACGCCGAGTTGCCAGAGCCATCAGAACGTCCCCCTCACGCCGATCGCCGGAAAGATCGGCAGCGTCGTGAACGCCTCGCGATCCTGGTAGTCGAAGCTGTACTGGTAGCCGAGCGTGCGCGCGTGGGCGTACACGTTCGTGATGTCGAGGTAGGCCGACAGCTTCCACGTCCGGAACGACCACGTTCGATCGACGCGCACGTCGAGCTGGTGCGCGTCCTCGAGCCGGTCGCTGTTGACCTCGCCGAACACCGGCGCGTACACGTTGAGGTCCGACAGGAACACGGAGCCGACGATCGGCGTGATCGGCTCGCCGGTGGTGTACTGCCAGCGGCCGCCGAACGTCCACGCGCCGACTTGCCAGCTCGCGACCGCGATGAAGTTGTGCGTCTGGTCGTAGTCGAACAGCCGGCGCGGCTGGCCGGGGCCGTCGACGCGATCCGACCGCGACAGCGTGTAGGCGACCCATCCGAAGAAGTGGTCGGTGCGCGCGCGCACGAGCGCTTCAGCGCCGAACGAGCGACCGTAGCCCTGGTTGACGAATACGTCGAGCGGGTCGTCGCCGGCGCGCGCGCGGTCCTGCACCACCAGCCGGCGGCGATCCGTGTAGAACACGGAGCCCGTCGCGCGCACCGCGTCGGACAGGTCGTGCTCGCCGCCGAGCACGTACTGGTAGGCGATCTCCGGGGACAGATCGCGCGGGACGGCCTCGGCCTGGTCGAGCGGGCGGCTGTACTGGCCGAGCGCGGCGAGCACCGCCCAGCGCGGCGCGACTTCGACCTTGACCTGCAGCCGAGGCGACACCGTATGCGCGCCGATCCGATCGTAATAGTCCCAGCGCACGCCCGGCGTGACCCGCGCCGCGGGTACGGGCGACACGTCGGCCGCAACATACCCCGCCACCCACGTATCGTCGAAATCGAGATCGAGGTCGACCGGCGGATCCGTGGTGAGGTTCGGCATGTCCGGGTTGCCCTCCTGCGGCGGCAGCGGGAACCGCGATCGGAACGTGCCCCGCTGCGCCTGGATGTCCGCTCCGGCGCGCACGGTGACCCGCGGGTGCGCCCGCCACGTGACGTCCTCGCGCACCTCGACGAACCCGCCGTCGCCGTCGAGGAAGTTGTCCTGTCCGACCTCGACCCGGAACTGGCGCGTGCCCACTGCGGCGATCGCCGTCGACGACACGGCCGGCCGGTCGTAGCGCCAGGTCGCGTGCACGCGCGAGAACACGGTCTGGTTGAAGAACGTGCCGGTCGCTTCCGGATCGTTGGCGTTCTCCTCGTCCAGCAGCAGCTCGAGCACGTCGGAGCTCACCAGGCCGAGGGCGGTGAACCGATGCCGTGCGGACGGCTGCCAGTCGATGCGCAGCTGGCCGTCGTAGTAGCGCGGCGCGGTGGTGAACGACAGGTCGATGTCGTCCGGGATCGCGGCGGGCAAGATCGCGTCGATGAGCGATCGCCGTGCGGCGGCGGTGATGGTCAGATTGTGCTCGCGCGACAGCGGTCCCTCGACGTACCCGGCGAGGTTGATGAACGACAGCTCGGCGAACCCGGTCCACGTCGTCGCGCGGCTCGGCCGCGTGTGGATGTGAACGATGCCGCCCGTCGCGCGGCCCTCTTCGGCGCCGAATCCACCGGGGAGGAACTCGATGTCGTCGATGAACTCGGACGGCAGCACCGACTGCAGGCCGAAGAAGTGGTAGACAAGCGGGATCTGCACGCCGTCGACCAGGAACAGCGAGTCTTCCGGCGCCGCACCTCGGATCACGAGCAACCCGGGCCCGCTGCCGGCCGCGTCGGCGTTCGCGACGCCCGGCAAGCTCTTGACGACCTGCATGGAGTCGCCGCGCGTGCCGGGGAGCTTGACCAACTCGCGGCGATCGAGTTCGGTCTCGCCCGGCGCGTCGACGATGCGCGGCGCCTTGCCGACGATCTCGATCGTCTCTCCCGCGGCTTCGGCGCCTTCGCGCGCGAGGATGATGACCAGGTCGGCGACCCCGCCCGGCCCGAGGTCGACCGGTACGTCGGCTGCGGAGTAGCCGGGCGCACTCACGCGCACGACGAGGGTACCCGGCGGAAGGTCGGCGAACTGAAAGCGCCCGGCGGCGTCCGCAGTCGCGCGCTGCGCCGTGCCGACGACTTCGACCGTGGCTCCGGGGACGGGCGCGAGCGTGTCGCCGTCGAGCACAGTGCCGGCCAGCGGCGCGGCGCGCGCAATCTGCGGCAGCGCGAGGACGGCGGCGAGGACGGTCAGGCTGACGACACGGGGTACCATGGGGGAGTCGCGACGGCCGTACGGCTTACGCGCGCGGCAAATATACGCGAAACACGCTGCCGGCGCCATCGCGGCTTTCGGCCTCGATCTCGCCGCCGAGCGACGTCACGATCTTGTGACAGATCGACAACCCCAAACCGGTGCCCACGCCGATCGGTTTGGTGGTGAAAAACGGATCGAACGCGCGGCGCAAGATGGCCGGCGGCATGCCGCAGCCGGAATCGGCGACCTCGACCACGATCCGATGGCCGTCGAAGCGGGTGCTCACGCGCACGAGATTGCGGTCGGGGGCGCCGGGGGCGATCGCCTGCGCGGCGTTGACGAGCAGGTTGAGGAACACCTGGCCGAGGCGGCTTTCGCTGGCTCGGACCGGCGGCGTCTCGTCGAGCGCCTCGACCAGACGGGCTCGCTCGCGAATGGTGTTGCCGGCGATGTTGACGGCCGACCGCACGACGCGGCGCACGTCGATGTCCGCGGTGTCCTCGCTCGCGCGCGAAAACGACCGCAGGTCGCTGACGATGCTGCGTACGCGCTGCGCTCCGTCGCGCGCGTGGGCGAGCGCGTCGCGCAGGCGGTCGACGGCGTGTGGCGGCCCGGTGATCGCATCGAGGGCGGAGGCCATTCGATCGAGATTGAGCAGCACGTAGGTCAGCGGGTTGTTGATCTCGTGCGCCACGCCGGCAGCGACCGTGCCGACCGTCGCCATCCGGTCGGCGAGCGCCAGCCGCGACCGCAGCGCTCTGCGCTCGCTGACGTCGCGAAAGAACGCGACCGACGCCGTGCCTTCGGCCACCGGAACGACCGTCGCGCCGACTTCCACGACGGCGCGCTCGCCCGACTTGCGCACGATGCCGATCTCGATTGGACTCGGCACGACCTCGCCGGCCCGGGCGAGCCGCACCATCTCTTCGACCCGTGTGCGGTCGTCCTGCACCAGGTGGTCGAGGGCGGGGCGAGCGGCGAGGTCCGCTGCGGCGTAGCCGAGGATCGCGACCGCCGCGTCGTTCGCGTGTACGATCTGCGGCCCGTCGCCCCGATCGATCGTGACGACGACGCCGTAGCCCGACCGGCCGAGGGCCGCCACGACCGGCCCGTCGAGACCGGCGAGCAGATCGTCGAGCGTGGTCATCGACTCCGACTATATCGCCTGCGTCGCCGCGGGTTGAAGGGCATCGGGGGCGCGCGTGCTATGGTTGCTCGGTGAACAAGGTTACATGGTCGTTGGCCATCGTCGCGGCTGGATTGGCCGCACCGGCCGGCGCGCGCGCGGACCGCGCCGCGGTCGACGCCTACCCGCGCCGTCTGGTCGACCGCCCGCTGCTGCTGCCGCCCGGGTTGTTCGAGGTGCGCTTTGGCGGGCTGAGCGACGCGATCGCCCGAGCGCCGCAGGATCGGTTCCGTACGCGCGCCGACGTCGCGTACGGGTTCGGCGGCCGGTTCATGGTCGGCGCGGACACCGACGTCGCGGTGGCTCCGGCGGACGCGATGGAGATCGTCGACGTGTCTGCGCGGCTCGACTACAGCCTCGTGCCCGCGGCGAGCATCCGCGTCGCCGGCTTCGCATACGACGACGCGCCCGGCGACGGCGACGCCGACGTCGCGTTCGGGTTTCGCGTCGGGCTGCCGGCGCAGCTCGGTTTGGGGCGCAGCATGACGCTCCAGGTGACCCCCGACGTGTCGTTTGCCGGCACGGCGGTGCTGCGCATTCCGGCCGGGCTGTCGCTGCAACTGTTCGACGCCGCGGCGATCGTGGTCGACTCCGGCCTGCGCGTCGAGGAGTTTCGCTTCGAGCGGGACGAGGCCGCCGGAGTCGATACGTGGGACGTGCCGTTTGGCGTCGGCGTGTGGCTGGGACTGTCGCGGCGAATCGACCTGACCGTGCGACTCGAGTGGCCGGACACGGCTCACCGCCGCGGCGACCGCTGGCTGTTCGCGTCGTTCGCGTTTCGCGGGTAGACTGCGGCTGTGGCGCGGCCGACAGTCACGTTCCTGTTCGACTTCGCCAGCCCATTTTCGTACATCGCCGACGTGCGAGTCGACCGCGAGCTGGCGACGTTGCCGGTGGACGTCGTCCGGGTGCCGGTCTACTTGCGCGGGTTCGACGCATTTCGCGCGGGCAGTCCGTACTCCGCCGCGAAGGCGGCCTATCTGGCGGCCGATCTGGTGCGCTGCGCCGCCCGCGCTGGCGTGCCACTCGGCGCGCCGGCACGCGTGCCGGTCGACGGGCTACACATGCTGCGCGCGTATCTGGCGCTCGACGGCCATCCCGCGCAGGCGGCGTTTCGCCGCGCCGCGTTCCGCGCGACGTGGGTCGACGGCGCCGACACGTCGGACCCGGAGGTCGTCGTGGAGGTCGGCGAGTCGGCGGGTATCGACCGGCGCGAGCTGGCGGCCGGGATGGCGCGTCCCGCGGTCAAGGCGGCGCTGCGGGCCAACACGGACCGGGCGATCGAGCGCGGCGCGTTCGGCGTGCCGACGTTCTTCGTCGGCGACGAGCTGTACTGGGGGCAAGACCGCCTGGACTTCGTTCGCGAGCGCGTCGAGGCGGCCGCGTGCGGCGGCGCGATCGTCTCGGACGTCGACTGACGCCCGCGGACGTCCGGCAGATGGCCGGCCGGCGGTGGGGAGCCGCGCTGTTTGCGGCACGACGGCGAGGCAAGACGCCCGCGGACGTCCGGTACATCGCCGGCCGGTGCCTGGGCGAAACGCGGTACACTCGCGGGGGAGCGGCGGCCCGTGAATGGCGATGCGAGCCCGGCGACGGTACGACAGCGGTTGCTCCGCGTGGTGTCGCGGTGCGACACGGTCGACGGGTTCGTCGCGGCGTTCCGCGGGGTGTGCGACGGCGATTCCATCTTCATCGCCACGCGCCATCCGAAGCCGGTCGGCACGCGCCAGCCGGTCGCGATCACCCTGGCCGACGGCACGCCGGTGTTGGCCGGCACCGGCGAGGTCGTCGAGGCGTACGGCGACGGCGGCGGTCCGGGCGGCCGACCCGGGATGCGCCTGCGCCTGTCCGACCTCGGCGCCGAGGGGCGCGCGCTGCTGCGGCGGCTGGCGGGCGGCGGGGGGGCCTCCGGGCCGCCGCCGTCCGGCGCCTCGCCGACGGCGCGCGTCCGCGACGACGGCGACGGCGCGGCGCGGGGGCGGGACGTGCCGGCGCGCGTCGGCCCGGCGCCGATCGCCGGCGCGGACGCCGGTCCGGCCGCGCCGCCGCGGGAATCCCTCGTGTTGCCCGCCAATCCGCTGTCCGACTTGCCCGACGAGTCGCTGGTCGGGTTCATCGAGTGCACGCTGTACGAGGAGTCCGGCTTCTCGCCGGCCGCGCCGAGCGACGGCGCGCGATCCCCGGCCGCCGGCGACGAGCCGCCGCCGGCGGCGCCGGGGGCCGAGGATGCCGCGGCGCGGCCGGACTGGTGGCCGCCGGCACGCCCGCCGCACGTGCGGGCGGCCACGCCACCCGTGGTTCGACAGTTGGCCGACCGCGCGCCGCCGGCCGGGACGCCGAGCTGGCCCGAGGTGGTTGGCGCACCTCCGGAAGCCGGCGCACAGACGAGTCTCGTCATCCGCACGGGGCCGCCGGCGTGGCGGACGGCGGTCGTGGCCGGGTCCGTGTCGGCCGTGGTCGCGTTCGCGGTGGCGTACGCGATGTGGGGCCGGCGCGCGCCGGTCTTTACGGAGCCGGAGCGGGCGGCCGCTGCCCGCGGCGCCGGCGACGAGGCCGCGGACC
>RFGE01000109.1 GCA_003696105.1 Deltaproteobacteria bacterium
CGATGTGCTTGTGGGCCCAGTGCATGAACTCGGGCAGCCGACCTTCGGGATCGGTCAACACGGCGTGCCAGTGGTTCGACAGCACGCACAGCGCGTGCAGCTCGACGCCGGTGATCGTCGCGGCGTACGCGACGCAGTACGCGACGATCTGGTTGGTGAGCTTGGTGGGCTTGAGCCAGAACTGGCGCTGGGTACAGCGGCGGGTGACCAGGTAGGTCGAGCCCGGCAAGACCTGTCGCGGCACGCTCACGTACTGGGTATCGGCTGGGGCGGCTCGCTGTTGCGCGAGAAGTTCAACCCGGGTGGGGCCCGGGCGGGCCCGGGGTAGCAACCCGAGTGAGGCCCGGGCGGGCCCGGGGAAGCAACCCGGGTGAGGGCCCGGGGAAGCTCGGGTGGGGCCCGGGCGGGCCCGGGGAAGCAACCCGGGTGAGGGCCCGGGGAAGCGGGGTGAGGGCTCGGGGAAGCGGGCTCTATCGGAAGATCCCGGAAGCTCGCACTCGGGTCGGGGAGCCGGGGACGGGTTGGGGAGCCGGGGGAGCTCGCAACCGCGGAGCGCGTCGCCCGGGTGGCAAATCCGTACGATCGCCAGAGGCCCGTACGGCGTGGCGGCAGTCGGTCTGGCCGCCGTACGCCGTCGGCGGGCGGCGGCGTACGGCGGCTCGCTTAGCGCGACCGGCGCGGCGCGGTGGAGAATGGGAGATTGTACGCGTCGCACGTGCGCTGTACGCTTAACTTCGCATGCGGCGCCGGGTCGATCGTAGGATGGGTCTGTCGATGCGGAGGAGGTGTGACGGCTGGGCGGGGTTGTTGCTGATCGCCGGGGCGGCCGCGTGCGGCACGAGCGATGCGCGTGACGCAGCCGACGCTGCTGGATCCGGTCCGGACGGTGCGGTCGCGCGACCCGACGGCGGGGGCGACGGCGGCAGCGGTGACACGCTTCTGTTCGCGAGCGGATTCGAAGAGCAGGATCTGTTTCCCGACGACGGGAGCGGCTGGTCGTCGCTCATCCTGAAGACGCCGGCCGGCCAGCCGGAAGCCCAGTTCGAAGTTCGGACCGCTCCGGTTCATGGCGGCGAGCACGCCGCATGGTTTTCAGCGCCGCCGGGATCCGCTGGCAGTTCGTGCGGCAAGGCCAGCATCCTCCGGCGCGACGCTTTGCTTTTCGGCGACGACGTAACCATCACGGCGAGCTATCGATTCGATTCGACCGCCGTCGGCGCGACGCCGCAACTCATGGACATCGAGTGCGAACCGGCCGATTGCGGCTTTGATAGCAGTCCCGGCGTTCGACTCGTGACCACACGCGACCGCCACCTGCGTATCGATTGGAAGTTTCTCAACTGGTATGGCAACCAGACGCCTCCGCAGCCACTGCCAGACGATGCGCCTCCCGATTCGCCGACGAGTGCGAGCCAGCTTCCCGTCGACGAGTGGTTTGACGTGACTGTACACCTCGTGCTGGGCAAGCGAGAGGCAGGCCTGACAGAGGTGTATGTCAACGGTGAACTCGAGCTGTCGATCCAAGGTACGAACATTGCGCCCGACGGGATGGAAGACTTGTCGCGCTACTCGGGCGTCGAACTCGGAATCACTTGTAACCCGAGCAATTCTGCCGCGCCGGTCGCGCTGTTGGTCGACGACGTCTCGATCCGGCGCGCTCGCTGATCCACGTCCCCGCCATTTACAGGGCGTGGGCGGCGACCACAGACCGTCGTTGCGTGAGAACTTCAACCCGGGCGGGGCCCAGGCGGCGTGAGAAGTTCAACCCGGGTGGGCTGAGGCCGGCGGGTGAGAAAATCAACCCGGGTGGGGCCCAGGCGGTTGGACAGGACGCGCTCGGGGAGCGACACGTCGCGCAGCGCGTCGGGGTACCAGGGCACGGTGTTGTCCACGGCGCGGGCGGCGCCTGCGTGAGCTTCTTCCGTGCCCCAAGGGCTATCGCCGGGCGGCGCTACGGCGGCGAGCGAATCTGCCGGGACCTCCAGCACGTCGTCGGCCGGCTCGAAGGTGATGCCCCCACACGCCGACAGGGTCCCGATCACCAGCGCGCCGAGGGCGAGCAAACGTGCGCGACGCGGCGTCCGCCGACGAGACGTCGTTGGCATAGGCCACCTCCTTCGGTTGCGAGTTCGCGTGTGCAAGCTCGAGTCCACCGCGAAGCGGCCGCATCGATGCGACCGCAACGGAAGAGCCTCGGCCCAATGTACGTGTCAGGGGTCGTACGGGCAAGCGGGGCCGCGACGTGGCCCCGCCACGACGAGATCGTCAGGGCTCGTGTCGCGAGGCCGCGGCGCGGGCGGGCCCGCGAGCGCGCGCCGCCGCGGACTCCGGCGGCCCCCGCGAGCGCGCGCGCCGCCGCGGACGAGAACGGGCGCGCTATGCGCCTGCGCGGGGGGCGCTCAGAACCAGGTGAACGCGGCACCGAGCGAGGACGACACGAACGGGCTGCCGCCAAAACTGGCGCGGTAGCCGTGCAGTTCGAGCGACAGCCCGAAGTTCCGGACCTGGACGACCTCGAACCCGGCGGTGAAGATCACGCCGAGCTGCGCATCGGACTCGTAGTCGAACTCCGGCGTCGAGATTGCGAGGGTCTGCCTCCCGATGCCGCCGCCGAGGTAGAGGCGGCGGGTTGGGAAGCCGATGACTTGAGCGCCGACCAGCCGGTGCGCGACCACGTCGCCGGAGGCGGTCGCGCCGGCGGAGGTCGCCAGCTCGGCGACGAGGACCGCGTGCGGTGTGACCGCGGCGCCGAGGCGCAGCGAAAGGCTGGCGGCGCGCGCGCGGCGGAAGTCACTGCGCACACTGCCGGCGCCGACGCCGAAGCCGAAGGTCACACCGCGGCGCACGATGCCGGCGGCTGCCGCGGCCGCCGGTGCGGGCGGCGGCGCAGCGGCCTGCGCGTACGCGGTGGCGGACAGGGCGAGTAGGGCGGTGGTGACGAGGGACGCCTTCACGATCGATACCTCCTTGTGCGTGCGGCAGGTATCGGGCGCGTCGCGGTCGGGTTGCGCGCAAACCGCCGTGCGGCGGAGATCGTACGGCGTTTGCCGGCCACGGCCGCGCTCACCGGGCGCGCGCGGGCCGCCCGCGGCGGAACCCGGGTCACCGGGCGCGCGCGGGCCGCCCGCGGCGGAACCCGGGTCACCGGGCGCGCGCCAACCTGGGGCACCGGGCGCGCGCCGGCCGCGGCGATCGGCGGCGCGTCCGGGCCGCCGCCGGCGTCACGCAAATCTCAGCCACCGGCGGACGCCGTCGGGAACGAGCGCCGGGTCGTCCCCGCGGTAGCGCTCGATCCCGCGGGCGGGGGCGTCGATCGCGCGCTCGAGCCGCGCGAGCGCGACGCCCAGCTCGCTGTCGGCGCCGACGCCGGTGTCGCGCGCGATCGCGCGCGCTTCGTCGACCATCGCGGTCGGATCGGCGCCAGTCGCGAGCGCGAGGTGAGCCCGCTCGCACAGGGCGAGCGCGACGCCGAGGCTGTTGCCCAGCTCGCGGTGAATCGCGAGCGCGCGCTCGATGTGCTCGGCCGCGGCGTCGAAGTCGGCGCCGGTGAGCCGCTCGAGCTCGGCCACGCGCCTCAGCGCGTCCGGGAGGTACAGCCGGTCGCCGCACGCGTCGAGGCGCTCGATCGCGCGCGCGTACATCGCGCGCGCCTCGTCGACGTGGCCGCGGTCGCGCCGCACGGTCGCGAGGTTCGACGCGATGACCCCTTCGACGCGCGTGTCGCCGATGCGGCGCATGATCGCGAGCGCGCGCTCCAGACGGCGCTCGGCGTCGTCGAGGCGACCTTCGTGCCAGCTCAGCGTCCCGGAGTTGGCCAGCACGATCGCCTCGGTGCGGACGTCGCCGCAGTCTCGCAACAGCTGCAAGCTGCGCTCGAACGCGGCGTCGGCCTCGTCGAGTCGGCCCTGATCGAAGCGCAGCGCGCCGACGCGGCTCCAGGTCTCGGCCTCGGCGGCGCGGTCGCCGGTGCGCTGATGCAGCTCGATCGCGCGCGCGTACAGATCGTCGGCGGCGCGCAGGTCCCCCTGCTGCCAGCGGGCCACGCCGAGCCTGCCGAGCGCCGCGCCGACCGCGCGGTCGTCCCCGAGCTCGCGCAGCAGCACCAGCGCCTCCTCGGCGACGGCGCACGCCTCGTCGAGCCGGCCGCGCTGCCAGCAGGTCTCGAGCACGGTGACCAGCACGCGCCCTTCCGCGCGCCGGTCCCCCTGCGCGCGCGCCGCCGCGAGCGCGCGCCGGCACTCGGCGTCCGCGTCGTCCAGGCGCGCCATGCGCAGGTAGACCTCGGCGAGCCCGCGCAGCGCGCGGACGGCGATCGCCGCGTGGCCGCCGCGTTCGGCGGCGTCGAGCGCGGCGTGCAGCTCGCGTTCGGCGCCGGCGACGTCGCCGCGCGGGCGCAGGATGTCGACGCCGAGTTCCACGCGCGCCTCGGCCGTCTCGCGCGCGTCGGCGGCGGCGAGCCGCAGGTACGCCCGGTACCAGCGCTCGGCGTCGGCGAGCGCGTAGCGGGACAGGGCGTGGCGACCGGCCGCCAGGTAACGCGCCGCCGCGCGCGACGGCTCGCCGCCCAGCTCCCAGTGCCGTCCGAGCTCGCCGGCGTGCTCGCCGGCGCGCTCGCCGAGCCGCGCTTCCATCGCCGCGGCGATCGCCCGGTGCGCGGCGGCGCGGCGGCCGGCGGCGATGCGCGCGTAGGTCACCCGTCGGATCGTATCGTGGGCGAACCGGTAGTGCGCCGGCGCGGTCTCCTCAACGACGTGTTGCGTGAGGAGTTCGGACAGCGCCGCCCGCACGTCGTCGGCGCCCAGCGGGGCCGTGTCGGCCAGCAGCGCCGCGTCGAACGCGCGCCCCTGCGCGGCCGCGAGTTCGGCGATCGTGACGGCGCGCGACGACAACCCGGCCAGCCGGTGCGCGACGAGCTCCTCGACGGTCGCCGGCAGCGGCAGGTCGTCGAGTGCGAGCGCGCGTTCGCCGCGCGTGCCCACGGTCCACCGACCGCCGGCGTCGCGAACGAGCAGGCCCTCGGCCACCGCCGCGCGCAGGTACTCGGCGACGAAAAACGGGTTGCCGTCCACGCGCTCGCACAGCGTTCGCGCCAGGGGGGCGGGGGCGCGCTCGACGCCCATCATGCCGCTCACCATGCGCTCGACCGCGGCGTCGTCGAGCGGGCCGACGTCGATCGTGGTGAGCCCGGGCAGGTCCAGCAACGCGCGCAGCGGTCGGCGGACGTCGTCGGCTCGGTAGGTCGCGACCACGAGCAGCGGGCTGAGCTGCAGCTCGCCGGAGGCGTGCATCGCGCCGAGCAGCTCGCACGTGAGCTCGTCGGCCCACTGCAGATCGTCGAGGACGATCAGGCACGGCTGGGCCTGGCTCCACGCCGCGAGGCTCTCGGTCACGTAGGCAAACAGCCGGCGGCGCGCGGCGTCGGCCGGCAGTTCGGCCTCGGGCGGGTAGTCGGCCTGCCCGGGCAGCGTCGCGAGCCGCGGCTCGTAGGCGGCCAGGACGCGGCCGCGTGCGCCGAGGACGCGGTCGGTCTCGACCGCCCCGCGCTCGGCACACCAGCGGGCGAGCGCGCGCAACGCGGGGCGCAGCGGTTCGAGCGGCTGCGCGCCCTCGGCGGCGCAGGCGGCCTCGCACACGAGCCCGCCTCGGTGGCGGTAGCGCCGCGCGAGCTCGACGACGAGCCGCGTCTTGCCGACGCCGCTGTCTCCGCCGATCAGCGCGATGCCGCCCTCGCCGTCGTCGGCGCGGTCGACGAGCCGTTCGAGGGCGTTCAGCTCGGCGCGCCGCCCCTCGAAGCCCGGCCGGTACAGGTAGGGCCGCGCCGGCGCGCGCGCCGGCTGTGGGCCGCGGCCCGCGTGGGCGGCGAGCGCGGCGGCGATCTCGTCGGCGTGCCCCGCGCGCTCGCGCGGCCGTTTCGCCAGCAGTCGCGCGATCAGGCCGTCGAGCCACGCCGGCGCGTCGGGCGCGACCTCGGCCAGCCGCGGTGGCGGCCGGTGCAGGTGGGCGTCGATCACCTCGCGCGCGGTGGACCCGGCAAACGGCGGGCGGCCGGTCGCGAGTTCGAATGCGATGCAGCCCAGCGCGTACAGGTCGGCCCGGGCGTCGACCAGCTCGCCGAGCGCCTGCTCCGGCGCCATGTACGCCGCGGTGCCCGCGGTGAGCGCGTCGGTCGCGAGCACCTCGCGGCCCGCGAACGCCGCGACGAGCCCGAAGTCCACCAGCACGGGCCGACCGTCCGGGCGCAGCACGACGTTCTCGGGCTTCAGGTCGCGGTGGACGAACCCCTCGCCGTGCAGGTAGGCGAGCGCGTCGCACAGCCCGTGCAAGATGCCGGCGATCTCGGCCGGCGGCACCGGTCCGCCGCATGCGGGCGCCGGCGCGGCGCGGCCGGGGCGGGCCGGCAGCGTGGGCCAGGTGTCGCGCGCGCCGGGCTCGATCCGCCGGCGCAGCGTGACGCCGTCGATCAACTCCATCGCGTACCACGGCGCGCCGTCGCGTTCGCCCTCGTCGAGGATGCGCGCGATTCCGGGGTGCCGCAGGCGCGCGAGGCCCTGGATCTCGCGCCGCAGCCCGTCGACCCGGTGCGGGTCGTCGACCGGCACCGCCTTGAGCGCGACGACGCGGCCGGTCGCCTCGTGGACGGCGCGGTACACGCGCGCGCCGCCGCCCTCGCCGATCAGGTCCGTGAGCCGGTAGCCGCCGATGCGGTCGCGTGGCGCCGCGGTCGCGGTCATCGCGCTCGCAACCCGTGCCGCTGGATCAGCCGGTACAGATAGGCGCGGTTCATGCCGGCGGCCCGCGCGGCGCGCGAGACGACGCCGTCGTGGGCGGCGAGCAGCGCGGCGACGTAGTCGCGCTCGAACCGGTCGATCGCGGCCTGGCGCGCCTGCGCGTACGGGACGGCGACGTCGATGCCGCCGGCGCCGGCCGCAGCGCGCCGCTCGCCGCCGCCGAACGAGGCCGGCGCCCCCAGCACCAGCGACCGCTCGATATAGTTGCGAAGCTCGCGGACGTTGCCCGGCCAGGCCTCGCGTTGCAGCCGGGCGATCGCGTCGGGATCGAGCAGCGGCGCGCGCAGGTCGGGCGCGTCGGTGAGCCGGTCGAGGATGTGCTCCACCAACAGCGGGATGTCCTCGGGCCGTTCGCGCAGCGGCGGGAGCTTCACGTGAACGACGGCGAGCCGGTAGTACAGGTCCGCGCGGAACCGGCCGGCATTGACATCCGCGCGCAGGTCGCGGTGGGTCGCGGCGACGAGGCGGATGTCGACGTCGCGGTAGCCGTCGGCGCCGATCGGGCGGACGTGCCGCTGCTCGATCGCGCGCAACAGCTTCGGCTGCAGGCTCACGGGCAGCTCGCCGATCTCGTCGAGGAACAACGTGCCGCCGTCGGCCTCGCGGAACGCACCGGCGCGGTCGCTGTCGGCGCCGGTGAACGCGCCGCGGACGTGGCCGAACAGCTCGCTCTCGAGCAGGTTGGCCGGGATCGCGCCGCAGTCGACCACGACGAACGGGCCGGCGCGGCGCGCGCTCGCGTCGTGGACGCCGCGCGCGGCGCCCTCCTTGCCGGTGCCGGTCTCGCCCTCGAGCAGTACGGTGACGTCGCTTTGCGCCGCGCGCGCCAGCAGCGCGAACGCCTCGCGCATCGCGATCGACGCGCCGACCAGCGGCCCGAACCGGGGTTCGTCCGACAGCGGCACCTGGTGCGTGCCGGCGCCCGGCTCGAACCGGAGTGTGGTGCGGCCGACGCGCAGCCGGCTGCCGCGACGCAGCCACGCATCGGCGACGCGCACGCCGTCGACCGATGTTCCGTTGCGGCTGCCGAGGTCGCGCACGCGCGCGCCCCGCCGGTCGGCGGTGATCTCGCAGTGGAAGCTCGAGACCGTGGGGTCGTCGACCGTGAGGTCGTTGGCCGGGTGCGAGCCGATGGCGCAGCGCGGGCCCGTCGAGTGGAAGGTCGTGCCGGCGGCGACGCCGTCTTCGACCGCGAGTGCGAAGGTGCGCACCGACACGCCGGCGCCCGCGGCGCCCGGGAGGCTGTGGGTCACCCGTTCGCTCGACGCGCCGTCGGTCGTGGCCACCGCCGAACGATACCACGCGCGCTCGGCGCGCGGCCCGCGGCCGCGGTCGTCCGGCGGGCCGCGGCGAGGCACGCGGTCGGCGCGCGGTCGCCGCGCGCTCGCCGTCGCCGCGCGGTCACGGCTCGAAGCCCGACAGCGTCGCCGAACCGAACCGGAACGAGTTCATCGTCATGTTCATCATGTTCCGCTGCACGAAGTACTCGGTCTGCTTGCGGCCCATCATGCGCTGGAACTCGCGCCGGCCCCAGCGGCGGACCGGCGCCCGGCCCGGCGCGGTCGCGCGCGCCTGGCGACGCTGCCACGCCTCGAACGCGGCGCGCTGGCGCGCGTCGAGCGCGGCTTGCTGCTGTTGCTGCTGCAACCACGTCTGCTGGTACTGGGCGACGATCGCGGCGCGCTCGGCGGCGGGCTGGCTGGCCCACCAGCCGCGCACCTGCAGCCACTGCACCGGCAGGTTCGCGAGCGCCTGCTTGAACGCGGCGTCCGCGCGCGCGTAGTGGGCGATCAGCGCCCTGCGCGTCTGGCGGCGCAGCGCGCGCGGGACCCGGTAGGACTCGTCGCCGAGCAGCAGCCGCGCCTGGAACTCGGCCAGCTCGAGGTACGCGTTGACCGAGGCCTCGGTCAGCGGCGGCGTGCCGGCGACGACCACTTCGTTCGAGCCGATCAGGATCGCGGCGGTCGTGCGCCACGGCTCGAGGCCGCCCTCGCCGCGGATGCGCCCGAGCAGATTGTTCAGCGCCTTCGCCAGCCCGTCGCTGCCGTCGAGGCGCGCGAGGTCGCAAAACAGCCGCGCGCCCTTGACCGTGTCGCCGCGGGCGTTGGCGGCGGCGACCGCCTTGCGCAGCGCGCGCCGCTGCGCGCGCGTCAGCGTGCGGCCGCCGACCCGCTCGACGGCGGCGATGAACGCGGCGGCGTCGATCTCGGTCGGCTCGGCGCGGGTGCCGCCGGCCACGAGCGCCACCGTCAGGTCCAGCTTGGCGACGATGTCGTAGGTGTCCTCGCGCAACAGAATGAGGGTGTAGGTGCCCGCGGGGGCGTCGTCGGGCAGCGGCACGGCGGCGACCGCCCGGCGGGCGCCGGGCTCGATCCGGCCGACGTCGATCGCCTTGGTGAGGATGGAGTTGCCGCGCTCGACGCGCGCGCCGAGGCTCACCGGAGTCGCCTCGCGGCCGGCCAACTCCAGGTGTACGTACACCGTCTGGCCGGGCCTGGCGCGAAACCCGCGCTCGGCTCCGCCGGTGGCCGACCCCGACAGGCCCGCGCGGCGCGCGGTGACTCCGGCGCCGGCCGGCGCGGCGGCCAGCGCGGCGGCGACCGCGGCGGCCAGCGCGATCGGGCGCGCGGTCATTGGAAGCACCCCGCGAGCACGGCGGCGCACGCCGCGTCGTCGAACCCTTGCTCGGCGCGGCAGCCGGGCCACAGGGTGGCGAAGTCGCCGGAGCCGAGCGCCCACGCGTTCTCGAGCCCGTTGCACGAGTCGCTGTCGAAGTCGTACCCGCGCTCCTCGAACGTGCTCTCGATGCACCCGATCGCGCCGCCGCCGAGCGCGCCGGCGGCGCGGGCGTACAGATCGTTGCACGTCCCCGCGGCGGCGGGCGCCGCCGCCGGCGCGGGCTGCGCGGCCGCCGCCGGCGCGGGCTGCG
>RFGE01000110.1 GCA_003696105.1 Deltaproteobacteria bacterium
CCCCTCCATCGCCTCGGGGATGTCGGGGATCGGGTCGGGAATCGTCCCGGCGTGGACCAGCACGACCTCGGCTCCGGTCTTGCGCGCGATGTCGAGCGCTTGATGCAGCGCGACCTCGGAAGGTTCCGAGAAATCGATGCCGACGAGGATCTTGCGCAGTTGCATGGCTGGGCCTCCAGGCCGTGCAACTGCAACTTTCCTGCCAGGCTAAGACTCCGCTCGCGGGAGGCGCACCGCGAAAATCGTGCGTTCGCGTTCGCGCGTCACGTCGACGGTGCCTCCGTGGTCGGTGACGATGCGGTGGACGATCGGCAGGCCGAGGCCGGTTCCGCCTTCCTTCGTCGTGGCGAACGGCTCGAAGATGTTCACGTCGTCGGGGGGACCGGCGCCGTCGTCGACCACGCGCACGACGACCTCCGCGTCACCGGGCGACTCGACGGCTTCGACGGCGACGAACGTGCGAGCGGCGTCCATCGCGTTGCCGACCAGGTTCAGCAGCACCTGTTTGATGCGCTCCTCGTCGCAGCGGACCCGCAGCGGCTCGTCGGGTAGGGTCGCGGCGATCTGGATGCCGCGCTCGGCGGCCTGGGGCGCGAGCAGGTCGCACACGGCGCGCACCGTCCCGCGCAGGTCGGCCTCCGCGACGCGCAGCTCGGCCGGCCGCGCAAACGACAGGAAGTCGTGGACGAGCCCGCTGAGTCGCGCGAGTTCGTCGCGCACCGCGCGCGCGGCGTCGAGCGCGGCGCGGGCCGGCTCGGCGTCCAGCTTCGCAAGTCGTCGCTCGACGAGCATGAGTTGTAAATTTGCGGCGTTGAGCGGGTTGCGAATCTCGTGGGCGAGACCGGCGGCCAGCGTGCCCAGGCTCGCCAACTGCTCGGCGCGCCGCGCCCTGCGGGCCAGGTTGCGTTCCTCCGTGACGTCGATGCCGAGAGCCGACGTGATCGCGTCCGCGCCGCGGCCGACGGTCGCGAGGTGCCACCGCACCCAGCGGGTGCCGAGGTCGCGCGTGGCCAGCTGCTCGTCGAAGGGGGGGACGCGCCGGCCTGTCGCGCTGTCAGCGACGCGCGCGCGAAACCGGTCGGCGGCCTGCCCGGCGCACAACGTGGCGGCGATGTCGGCCCCGAGCGCCTCGGAGCGGTCGATCCCGGTCGCGCGCTCGGCGGTCGAGTTGAACAGGACGATCCGACCGTCCGCGTCCGCCGCGACGACGAGTCCCGCTGAACTCTCGACGATGGACATGTAGCGCGCCTCACTACGCGCGAGCTCGTCTTCGAGCTGGGCGAGGGCATGCCGCTCCAATCGCTGGACGCGCTCGACGTATTCCTCGCGATAGGTCTCGAGCATGACCGCGAGTTCGAGGTCGAGGACGTGCTCGAGCGCGCGCATCGCGTCGCCGAGCGCGTCCGGGGCGGTCGCGTACGCGTTGCGCACCACGTCGCCCAGGTGAGCGCGGATTACGCTCATGGCGGTGAACATGTAGCGCTGCGGCAAACCAACTCGGACGTGGACGCGGCCGATGCGCGCGCGTTGCTCGAAGTAGTCGCCGTCCCACGGGCCCGCGAGAAGGCTCTCGAGCCACTGGACGAGGGTGCCCTTGAGGCGTTCGATCTGCGCCTCGCCGCTGAACACGCGAAACGCCGCCGGGTGCTCGCGGAGGCGGGCGTAGAACTCCTCCGCGATCGCGCGGAAATGCGGGCGGGCGTGCGGCAGCAAGGCCCGGAGCGCGGCTCGGTCGTCGTCGTCGAACCGGACGTAGCGCTGGATCTCCTCCCAGAAGGTCATGGGCGGCGCCGTCACGCCGTGAATGTCGCACAGGATCGGCGGGCGGGAACTCCCGTTCGCCGTTCGGAATCCGGGCGATGCGCCAGCCGTCTCATGCAATATTTGCGCAAACATGCGTGCATGTCGCATAATTTGCGCGTCGGTGCGCACACCGGCCGGAGGCGCGACGGCACGGGAATCGCATGACGTGGCGGCGGCCCGCGCTGCGGATCGGACGCGCCGGCCGCAGGCCACCGAGGTCATGGAGTGAACGTGAAAGGACGTATCCTGGTCGTCGACGACGAGGCCAACGCGCGCACCGCGCTCGCCGAGCTGCTCAAGGACGAAGGCTACGACGTCGAGACCGCGGCCGATGCGTTCAAGGCGCTCGGCAAGGTCGACTCGTTTGGGCCGCACCTCGTGGTCACCGACTTGAAGATGCCGGGGATGGACGGCCTCGATTTGCTCGCCAAGCTGCGCGAGCGGGGCGAGCCGTGCGAGATCGTCGTCATGACCGCGTTCGGCGCCGTGGACACGGCGGTCGAGGCGATGCGGCGGGGCGCCGCCGACTACCTGACCAAGCCGCTGAACTTCGAGGAACTCGCGCTCGTGGTCGAGCGCGTTCTCCAGCAGCAGCGGTTGCGCTCGGAGGCCGAGCAGTTGCGCGCGCGGCTGGCGCGGCGCTTCCACCTCGACAACCTGGTGGGCGACAGCCCGCAGATGCAGCAGGTCTATCAGGTGGTGCAGCAGGTGGCGCCGTCGCGCGCGACCGTGCTGATCACCGGCGAGAGCGGCACGGGTAAGGAGCTGGTCGCGGCGGCGCTGCACCAGCACAGCCCCCGCGCGGCCGGGCCGTTCATCAAGCTGCACTGTGCGGCGTTGGCCGAGACGCTGTTGGAGAGCGAGCTTTTCGGGCACGAGCGCGGTGCGTTTACCGGGGCGGTCGCGCGCCGCGACGGTCGTTTCCAGCTCGCCAACGGCGAAACGCTGTTTCTCGACGAGATCGGCGAGATTTCGCCGGCGACGCAGGTCAAGCTGCTGCGCTTCCTGCAGGAGCGCGAGTTCGAGCGCGTCGGCGGCACCGAGACCATCAAGGTCGACGTGCGCGTCATCGCGGCGACGAACAAGGATCTGGCCGAGGAGGTGCGCGCGGGCCGGTTTCGCGAGGATCTCTACTATCGACTCAACGTCGTGTCGATCGAGATGCCGGCGCTCCGGGACCGGCCGGGCGATATTCCGCTGCTGGCGAATCACTTCCTCCGCCGTTTCGCCGAGGAAAACGGCAAGTCGGTCGATGGATTCACGCCGGCGGCGCTCGACGCGCTGGAGGCATACGACTGGCCGGGCAACGTGCGCGAACTCGAAAATGCGGTCGAGCGCGCGGTCGTCCTCGCTCGCGGGCCGCTCGTCGACGTGACCGAACTGCCGGCCGCCGTCCGCAAGCAGCGGGCGCCGGCGGAATCGGCGGCCGCCGGAGCGCCGCCGATTCCGGGCAGCACGTTGGCGGACATCGAGCGCTACGCGATTCTCCAGACACTCGAGTCGGTCGGAGGCTCCACGTCGAAGGCGGCGGCGATCCTCGGCGTGAGCGTTCGCAAGATCCAGTACAAGCTGCAGGAGTACCGCTCGGCGCCCAAGTCGAACGTCGATGCGGTCGCGAAGTCGAACTGACGCCGTTTCGGAGGCGGCCCACGATGAACTTTCCCCTCAGAATCACGTATCGCGACATCGAGCCGACGCCCGCGATCGAGGCGGCCGTCCGCGAGCACGCCGACAAGTTGTCGAAGTACCACTCGCGCATCAGCAGTTGCGAGGTGGCGATCGAGGCGCCGCATCACCGGCACCGCAAGGGCAACCACTACCGCGTCCGCGTCGAGGTGATCGTTCCGGGGCGCGAGATCGTGGTCGGTCGCGATCCGAAGGATGCGTCCGACCACGAGGACGTCTACGTCGCGATTCGTGACGCATTCGACGCGGCGGCGCGCGCGCTGGCACACTACGTCGACCGCAAGCGCGACCTGGCGCGGCAACCGTGACGCGGCCGTCGCCGCAATTGCCAATCGAGGTAGAGCGATGAAATGCATTGTCGCGGCGACCGATTTCACCCCCGCGTCCGACATCGCGGTGCGCCAGGCGGCGGCGCTCGCACGCCGCGCCGGCGCTCGGCTCGTGGTCGTGCACGCGGCCAACATCGAGGGCGCCAAGCCCGATCTCTTCGAGCGGATCACCGGGCGCGCCGATGCGTTCCGCCAGGACGTGCGCGCCGAACTGGCCGCGCGCAAGAAACAGCTCGAGAACGTGCGCGACGGAGTCGGCGGCGCGGAGGCCGGCATCGAGTGCCGGATGGTCGACGGCTTCCCCGACGAGGCGATCGCGCGGGCGGCCGTCGACTTCGACGCCGGTCTCGTCGTCGTGGGCACGCGCCGCGGCGAGGGGCCGATCCTGCTGGGCAGCGTGTCCGAGCGCGTGCTACGCGCGTCGCCCCGGCCGGTGTTGGTCGCACGGGCGCCGGTCGCCGAGGCCGGCTTCGCGCGCATCCTCGCCGCCGTGGACTTCGAGCCGGCGTCCGAGCGCGCGGTGGAGATGGCTCTCGCCGTCGCCGCCGACGGCGCGACCGTCGATCTGCTGCACGCCCGCGGCGACGCCGACGATCCCGACCCGCGCGGCGAGCAGTGGGTCGAGCGGTTCGGCGGGCGGGGCGCGACGGTGCGCTATCACAGCCACCGCGGGCATCCGTCGCAGCAGATCCTCGACCACATCGACCGCGAGCGGTACGACCTGGTGGCGCTCGGTAGCCACGGCCACCGCGGGTGGCGCCGCTGGTGGCTCGGCAGTCTGGCCGAGGCGACGGTGCGCTATGCGCCGTGCTCGGCGCTGGTCGCACCGCCCGAGTCGGCGTCCGTGTGACGATCCGCCGGCGGTGGCGTCGCGCGCGGGGACCGCGCGCGTGCGGCCGGCGCGCGTACCGGCTGCGCGCGTACCGGCTGCGCGCGTGCGGCGGTCACGGGCACGGCGTGCCGGGCGCGGCGGGGGCCGGCACGGTGGCGCGGCCGTCGCGCAGAAAGCTGGCAAAGAAACACGCGTACTGGTACTTCACGTCGTCGCGCTGGGCGTAGATGTAGTGCGCGTCGTCGATGCCGTCGTCGGGATACTGGACGACCACGCCGGTGTACGGCGTGCCGTCGTCGGCCGCGACGTCGTCGGCGACCGGATATGGCTCGATGCCGTCGAGGCCGGCGAGCGCGAGCCCGGGTTGCATCGACGACCAGTACGCGGTGCCGGCTTGCCGGTGGCCGTACGCGATCGCGGCCGCGTCGTAGACGGCGCGGCGGAAGAACTCGTCGTCCATCCCGACCGGTTCGTAGACCGGGCGCACCGGATGGCCGGGCAGCGGCCGGCGCGCGAGCCGCGGCATGTAGACGAACGGCTCCGCCGGCTCCCACGCCAGCTCGATCAGGTGCATGCCCGGGTGCAGGAACGTCAGCTCGTCGTACGGCGTCCCGAGCAGCACCGACAGCAGGTCGCGCGTGCCGCCGATCAGGTCCGTGTCGAGGATCATGTAGCTCCAGTAGCCGCCGGCGCCGGTCGGAACGACCGCTCGGATGCGCGGCTCGACGGCGCTCACGAGATTGGCGTACATGCCGCCCATGGATTGGCCGCTGGCGACGATCGCGTCCGGATCGAAGCGGAACGCGGTCGCGCCGGCCGGGAGCGTCGGGCCGGTACAGCCCGCGAGCGTGCCGGGATCGATGGCGAGGTCGACGAGCGCGCGCAGAAGCAGGCGCTGCTCGATCATTCCTTGGCGGAAGGTGTCGCGAAACATCGCCAGGTTGTTGAAGTTGAGATAGTCGTACGAGCCGGCTCCCGGTACGCGATCGGGCGACAGCGGCAGCGCCGCGCCGGCCGACGCGATGCCGTGCTCCGCGACGACGTGCGCCGGGCCGAGCCCCGCCGCGGGAGGTTCGCCGGGCGCCGGGCGAGGGCCGCGGTCCACGACGGTGCGCGCGACGCCGCCGCTGCCGTGAAAGTAGAGCATCAGTGGATAGCCTTGCGCGGGCATCGGCGTCTTCGGGATGGCGAGCACGAGCGGGACGGTCTCGGTGCGCTGGAGTACCGGCAGGCCGTCGGCGCCGATCTCGAACAGGCCGCCGTCGTCGAACGGCGGCTCGCCCTGCTGGAACTGCGGCAGTTCCACGGTCGCCACGAGTTCGCAGTAGCGGTCGTGGTCGGCTCCGTCTTCGGGGTCGAGCGCGATGCCGGCGACGGACGTCGCGTAGCGGGCCAGGAGCGCATCGGACAGCGCCGCCACGTCCGCGACGACGTCGCCGACCGTGAACACGGTGGCGATCGCGACCTCGTCGGCCGGGACGCCGAGCGCGTCGAGCGCCGGCCACAGCGGCGCAAAGGCCGCGACGGCGTCGACGCCGCGCGCCGCGTCGGGTGTGCGCCCGCGCGCGAGGGCACCGAACGCGGGAGGCACGCCGAGCCGTTCGCCCGCGGCGTCGCCGGCGTCGCGGCGGACGACGACCGCGTAGGTGTGGCCTGCGCGCAGCACGAAGCCGGGGTAGGGGGCGACCGCGAGCGTCGGGTGGGGCAAGTAATCGTCGATCGCCAGGGTGCGCGCCACCGCCGGCACGAGCGTGACGTCGTCGAGGTCGACGATGAGGATGTCGGCGTCGGGGTCGGCCGGGATCGGGTCGGTCTCGACGCGCGGCGCCAGCGGTCCGTCGAACGGGAAATAGACGACGGGCATCGCCGGCATGCCGCGGTTGTCGGCGGCGGCCGCGACCAGGTCGGCGACGATCGGGATCGCCTTCGGATTCGGAAATCCCCGCAGGTCGGGGCCGCCGATGGCGTTGACCCGCAGGTTCGACGGAAACGGCAGCGAAAAGAACGTCTGCGGCGTCGCCGGGTCGACATCGAGGTCGAACAGCGCCGTCGCGCCCGGCCTGTCGGAGGCGCCGCCACACGCCGCAGACGCGGCCACCGCGGCCAGCGCGGCCGCGCCCCATCGGTGGTACGTCATCGACGCCAGTATACTGCCGCAATGGTTCACCGCTGGTTGTGTGTTGGTGCCCTGACCCTCGTGGCCGCGACGGCGGCCGCCAACGGCCGGTTTCCGGCGACCGTCGGCGCGTACGTCCACCCAACCGATCCGGACACGTGGCTATCACCGACGACGTTCGGTCTGTTGCTCACGCGCGACGGGGGCGCGTCGTTTCAGTGGGTGTGCGAGGACGCGATCGGCTACAGCGGCTCGTACGATCCGGACTACGCGGTCGCGGCGGACGGTGCGATCTTCGCAACCACCTTCGACGGACTGCGGGTGAGCCGCGACGGCGGATGCACCTTCGAATTGGTACCCGGCGCGCCCGGCGACACGTTCATCGGTGCGGTGGCGATCGGTCCGGACGGCGGGGTGTGGGCGGCCGCCGCCGGGGTCGACGACGGCGGTGTGTATCGCAGCGCCGACAACGGTGCGTCGTTTGCGCGCACGGGGCTCGAGGTCGCCGGCGCGCTATGGCGCCGCATCGAGGTCGCGCCGTCGGACGCGGCGCGCGCCTACGTATCCGGGACCGTCACCGGCCCGGATGGCACCGCGGTCCCGCTGCTGTACCGGACCGACGACGCCGGCGCGGCGTGGCAGGCGGTGGCGATCGACGGGATCGCCGCCGGCGCATCGCTCGTCGATGTGCTGGCCGTGTCGCCCGCGGACGCCGACGTCGTGTACGTCGCGGTCCGGCGCGCGAATCCGCCCAACGGTGACGCCGTGTATCGCTCCGACGACGCTGGTGGATCGTGGACGCGAATCCTGGATACGACGGACACTCTGTCGGCGTTCGTCGCGCGCGCCGACGGCCAGCGGCTCGTCGCGGGAACGCGATTCGACCAGGACACGGTGCACGTGTCAGCCGATCGGGGCGCGACCTGGCAGGTCCCACCGGCGCAGCCGGTGCTCGCGTGCGCCGCCGAGCGACCCGACGGCAAGTTGATCGGTTGCGGCGCCAACTGGGAGCCGGACTTCATGGCGGTCGGCGTGTCGGGCGATGCGCGGTCGTGGCAGAGCGTGCTCGAGTTCCGCGATCTCGACGGGCCGCTCGCGTGCCAGCCTGGGACGGTGCAGTTCGACACCTGCACTCGGTTGGTATGGCCGGATCTCGCGATCAAGCTCGGCGTCGGCGAGGCCGGCGACGATGCCGGCGCGGGCACGCCGGACGCGGCGCCTGCACCCGACGCCGGCCGCGCGGGCGGCGGCGGTGATTGTGGCTGCAGCGCGGCGGTGGCCGCAGTGGTGGTCGTGCTGCCGCGCCGGCGCCGGCGGCGTGTCACAGCACGGCGGTGAGCTGCGCGTACAACAAGGTCGGCAGTGCGCCGAACTCGGCGTCATCGGCCCCGAGCGGGACGAACCCCCCGAGCGACGCGCGCGCGTTCGCGGCCAGCTCGTAGCTGACGCCGACGCTCGCGAGCGCGCTGCCGTCGACGGCGTTGACGATCGCCGCGCCGGCGACGTGGACGAGCGGGTGTGCCTGCCAGTCGGCGAACGCGGCCGCGTACCAGCGGCCGGCGAACACCTGCTCTCCGATCCCGGCGCGCGGCGACAGCGCGACGGCGATGTAGTCCGCGCGGTCGGTCGCGCCGAACCCGTTGTGCAGAAGCTCGATTCCCGCCGTGATGTCCCCGGTGGGCCGGTAGCTGGCGCCCGCGGCCGCCTTGGCGACCACGTCGCCCGCCGCGACCACGGGCGAGGGAAGACTGTCGCCGGTGGTGCGCGTAATCGTCGCCTCGGCATACAGATCGACGCCCGCGATGCCGGTGGCGCCGTCGACGCCCGCCACCGCGTCGCCGCGCACCCAGCCGGCAAGCGCTCCGATCTCGCCGCGCCCGATCGCGCGCTTGATCCGCGCGACCGCGGCCGTGCCGCGGCGGGACGCGGCGAGATCGCCGTCGTCCTCGAGTTCGCCGGTCGCTGCGACGACCGTCACGACGACGCGCTCGTCGGGCGTCCAGTCGACGCGCACCGCGTCGGCGCCCGGTTTGTACTCCGTATCCACCTCCGTGAGCGCAAACGTGCCGATCAGGTCGTACGGCCTCCACGTGCGGGCGCGGCCGAAGGTCACCGGCTGTCTGCCGGCGGTCATCGTCATCGGTCCGAACGAGGCGCGCGCGTACAGCCAGTCGACCTGGTGGCGGATGGCGAATGTCGCGCCGTCCTCGACGTCGTGCTGCAGCGGCAGCCAGCGGGGCGGCGCGACGCTGCGACCGACGGCGCCGATGCCGAGCACGTCTGCGGAGCGAACCGTGGTCGTGAGCTGGTCGTGGACGACCAACGCCCACCGCGGCGTCTTGCGCGCGGCGTAGATGCGCAGGTCGAACAGCGCAATCCCGCCGGGTGCGTCGAGCGGGTCGCCGAGCAGCGCGAACGTGAACGACCGCGCGACGACGCCGGCCTCGGTGCTCGTGTCTTCGATCGGGTCTTCCGACAACACGGCCGCCGCGGCGCGCGATGTCGCGCACTGGGCCGCGCACGCGGCAAGTAGGGCCGCAAGCCCGCTACGCTGCATCGCGATCTCGGCGCTCGTCCGCGACGACTCGGCCGTCCTCGAGGCGAATGAGCCGCGCGGCGCGGTCGATGACTTTCGGATCGTGCGAGGAGAAGATGAACGTGACGCCGTGTTGCTCGTTGAGCCGGCGCATCATGTCGACCAGGCCGCCGCCGGTCTTGCTGTCGAGGTTGGCGGTCGGCTCGTCGGCGAGCACCAGCTTGGGGCGCCCGGCAATTGCGCGGGCGACGGCGACGCGCTGTTGCTGGCCGCCGGACATCTCGGCCGGCCGCCGGTCGGCCAACTCGGCGAGGCCGACGTCGGCGAGCACCTCGTGCACGCGGCGCCGGCGTGCGTCGGCAGCGACCCCCTGCAACAGCAACACGAACTCGGCGTTCTCGTACGCGGTGAGGACCGGGATGAGATTGTAGGACTGGAACACGAAGCCGATGTCGCGCAGGCGCAACTCGGCCCGGCGCCGGCCCGACAGGTTGGACAGGTCGGTGCCGCCGACGCGGACCACCCCGGCGGTCGGCGTGTCGAGCGCGCCGATCAGGTTCAGCAGCGTCGTCTTGCCGGAGCCGGACGGTCCGGCGAGCACGGCGAAGTCGCCGGGCTCGAACTGGAGCGACACGTCGCGCAGGGCCGGCACGTCGACGCGGCCTTGGCGGTAGACTTTCGACACATCCCGGACGTCGACGAGCGGTTCAGGCATGGCGCATGGCCTCCACGGGTTCAAGGCGCGTCGCCCGCAACGCCGGGTACAGCGCGGACGCGAGGACGATCGCGAACACGGCCGCCGTCCACCCGGCGACCTGCGAGGGATAGAGCGTCGAGTAGATGCGTCCGCGGAACGCGATGCCCGCGAACTCGAAGTCCTCACCGTAAAATTGGCTCACGTCGAGCCCGGTGGTCGACAGCCACCCGTGGAGCGCGAGCGCGATCGCGACGCCGGCGGCGCAGGCGACGATCGCGAGGATCGCGGCTTCGGACAGGACGACGGCAAACATGCGGGTGCGACTGGCGCCGATCGCCATCATCACGCCAAACTCGCGCGTGCGCTCGACGACGGACATCAGCACCGTGTTGAAGATGCCGATCGCGACGATCGCGAACACGATGGCGTGCATCAGGTAGTTGCCGAGGTCGTCGAGCACGATCGCCTCGTACAGTTCGCGCAGCGCCTGCTGCCACGGCAGGATCTCAAGCGCCGAGTCGGCGCCGAACGTCGCTCGCAGCGCCGCGGTGATCCGGTCGACCGCGCGCAGGTCGTCCGCGAACACGGCCACCTGGGTGACCGCGCGGCCGAGCCCCAGCAGCTCCTGCGCGTCGGCCAGCGGGATCTGGGCGTAGAAGCCGTCGAGTTCGTCCACGCCGGTGTGGAAGATGCCGGCGATCCGCAGTGCCGTCGCGGCCGGCTCGCCGTTCCCCGATGGAGCGACGGTGAGTACGACTCGATCGCCGACGTCCACCGCGAGGGTGCGCGCGAGTTGGTCGCCGATGTAGACATCCGCCGGCTCGCTGGCGAAGTCGCGGGCGTCGCGCGGCCGCAGGTAGCGACCGCGGACGCGGTGGTCGGCCGACGCGATGTCGGACACGTCGGGTTCGATGCGCGGGTCGACACCGGCGACCATCACCGCGGCCGACAGGTGGCCCGACGCGAGCAGTCCGCTCGCGTAGACGCGCCGCGCCGCGTGGCGCGCGCCGGGAATCGCGCGTGCGGCGCGGGCGACGCGGTCCGGATCGGGGACGACGATGTCCGCGGTCTGGCGCTCCTGGTACCCCCGGCCCTGAACGACGACGTGGCCGGCGCCGAGCCGGATGCCGAGTTCGGCCATGCGCGCGTGGCCGTCCGTCGCCAGCCCGATCGAGGCCAGCAGCATCGCGAGCCCGAGCGCGATCGCGGCGGCGGTGATCGCCGACCGGCGCTTGTGGCGGGCGAACGACCTCCATGCGAGCTTGAGCGTGAGCACGGCGCTACACCTGTCTCATGCCGACGGCCGGCGGCAGCCGTGCGGCGCGGACGGCGGGGTAAAACGCCGCGCAGAAGCAGACGGCGGCGAGGACGACACCGGGCAACACCACGCCGCGCGCGGTGATGGCGCCATGGAACACCGGTCGCAGGCCGACGCCGCCGATCGAGAACCCGCCGGTGAAACGGCTCAGGTCGATACCCTGGCGCACCATGTATACATCGAGTGCGACGCCGGCTGCGGTGCCGATCGCCGCGAACGCCGCGGCGAGCAGCACGGTTTCGGCCACGATCATGGCGACGACGCGGCCGCCGGACATGCCGATCGCCTTGAGCATGCCGATCTCGCGCGTGCGCTCGAACACCGCCATCAGCATCGTGTTGACCACCCCGAGCGCCGCGACGAAGAACAGAATCAACATCATGATCACCATGCTCACCTCGGTGGTGTCGACCATCCGCTGAATGTCGGGGCGGATTTCGTACCAGGTGCGGACGAGCACTCCGTCGCCGAGTGCGCGCCGCAGCGCTGCCGCAATGGCGCCCGCGCGCTCCGGCGAGCTGCCGACCACCGCGATCTCGTGCGCCCGGCCGCCGAGGTGCAGCAACCGCCGCGCATCGTCGATGTGAAAGTACACGCGGCCGCGGTCGACCGCCGGCGTGCCGGTATCGAAGACGCCGGCGACTTCGACGAACACCTCCTCCGACTGACCGTCGGCCGCCTGCGCGAGCACGTGGAACCGATCGCCGGCGCCCACGCCGAGCGTGCGGGCGAGCGCGGCACCGACCAGCACCCGCGGGGGGCGTCGTGGGCGCGGCGCCACCGCCTCGGCCAGCGCGCGCGCGGCGGCCGGATCGACGGGCGGCGGAGGCGGCGCATCGATGCCTTCGATGTCGGCGAGCGCCGCGGCTTCGGCCGCGGCCGTGATCTGGGCGTCGAGGGCGCGCTCTTCGTCGGTGAGCTCGCGGCCGGCGGGCCACGGCGTCGGCTCCGCGTCGAGGTAGCGACCGGCTATGAGTTGCTCGTGCAGCGTGGTGACGCGCGGTTCGGCGGTCGGATCGACGCCGACGATCTGGGCGCCGGCCGACACGCGGTCGCGACTGATCAGGGCATAGCCGAACACGCGGGGCGCGGCGGCGACGACACCGGGCGTGGCGGCGGCCGCGCGTAGGGCGGCGGACGGGTCGTCGATCGCGTCGGCCAGCGCGCGCGATCTCGGAAAGGCGGGCGCGTGTATCTGCACGTGACCGAGTTCGTTGCGCGTGAGCGCCCGCAGCAGTTCAGCGAGCATGCCGTCGGTGAGGCCGTATCCCGCGATGGACAACGCGACCCCCACCACGAGAGCGGCTCCCGTGATCGCCGTGCGCCGGCGGTTGCGCCCCAGGTTGCGCCACGCGAGTTTCAGCACGGTCATCGGCGCAGCGCTTGCTCCGTGAACTTGCTGTCGGGGATGCGGACCCCGAGCGCGAGCTTCTTGTAGGTGATGCGCGTAAACTCGCCCGGCTTGTCGGCGACGCGCACCTCGACCGTGCGCGGCAGGATGCGCCCGCCGAGCGGGCCGACGTCGGAAAACGTCATCGTGCGGGCCGGCCGTGCGTCGCCGGGCTTGCGAAAGTAGTCGGCGCGGACGGGCACGATCGCGTCGCCGCGTTCGGCGAGCGTGTAGACGATCCGAGCCCACGCGACCGGCGCCGTCGGTTTCGGAGACAGTTCGATGCGGTATAGCTTCGTTCCCGCGCCGAGCGGCGCGTCGGCGGTCCACGTCTTGACCAGCTTCGCGCGGTAGTGGCGATGCAACTGCGTCTCCTTGACCAGGTCGTCGTTCGTAAAGTGGCTGCCCATCCAGCTTTCGCCCAGCATCGCGGCGCCGACGACGGTCACGTGGTTCGTCTTCGGGTTGAACAGCTTCAGGCGATCTCCGACCTTGAGGGTGCCGAAGCCGCGCCACATCGCCGGGCCGAGGATCTTGACGAGCGCGCGGTCCTTGCCGTCGCGGTCGTCCGCCCACACCACGACGCTGTACGTGCGCTCGTAGGATGCGGTCTTCACCGTCATCTCGAACACGCCGGCCGACGTGTCGCCGCGATACGCCATGTCCGCGCGGCGAATCAGGTCGGCGACGTCGTCGCCGGCGGCGGCGGTGCGCGCGCACGCGAGGGCGAGGGCGGCGGACAACACGGCGGTGGCTGCTTTCACGATCGGCTCCTCACGCGGTATGAAGGATCGCGGCGCGCGGCGGCGACCGGACGTCGGACGACGCGCGCCGCGGGGCGACGTTCGTCTCGATGCGTACGATAGCGCAGCGCGGCCGATCGCGCGGCGGCCTCCGCGCGCTACCCGAGGATGCCCGCGAGGGAGCGCGCTGCGGCGTCGGCCACGCAAAACGTGCGCGGCAGCGCCTGCCCGTCGATGCGCCGGAACGTGCCGTCGAAATCGGGCCGGTACAGGGACGCGATGCGCTCGCGGTCCCGTACGAGCTGCTCGAGCGCCGCGCCGAGCGCCTCGATGTCGTCGCGCGTGGAGTAGACGCCGAGCGACGCGCGCACCATCCCGGGAAGGTTGCGGCGGTCGCCGCACAACAGGTCGTGCCGGGTTGCCCGCTCGGTCGCCTCGTCGATGCGCAGCAGCGCCTTGACGTAGGGTTGTGCGCAGAAGCACCCGTTGCGCACCGCAATGTTGTGGAAGTCGTTGAGGTAGGCCGCGACCAGGCCGTGCGGCAGTCCGTCGACGTTGAACGACACGACCCCGGCGCGGTGAGTGCGGTCGAGGTCCACGCTGCCGTAGACGGCGACGCCGTCTATGCGGAGCAGCCGGTCGATGAGCTGCGTCGTGAGCGCGCGCTCGGCCGCCGCGATCCCCTCCATTCCGACCGCCATCAGTGCTTCCGCGACCAGCCCCATGGCGATGGAACCGGGAATGTTCGGCGTGCCGGCCTCCTCGCGGGCCGTGACCTGGTCCTTGATCGCGAAGTCGTCGATCGACACGTACTCGACCATGCCGCCCCCGACGTCGGTCACACATCGGCGCGCCGACAGAGTCGCCAGCTTGCCGACCAGCGCGCCGCGGCTGCCCGGGGCGTACAGCTTGTGGCCGGACAGCACCAGGTAGTCGATGTCTTCGGCGGGGTCGTCCGAGTGCATGCGCACCGGCGCGTGCGGCACCCACTGTGCGCCGTCGATCAGGATCTCGGCGCCCACCTCGTGTGCCATGCGCGCGATGTGACGCACCGGGTTGCAGATCCCGGTGACGTTCGACACCGCGGTCACCGCGACGAGGCGCACCCGCGGGCCGTGGCGCGCGAGCAGCTCCGCGAGATGGTCGAGGTCGAGTTCGCCCGTGTCGGGCCGCACGCGCGCGGCGACGACGTTCTGGTGGCCGACCGCCTCCATCCACGGCAGCAGGTTGCTGTGGTGTTCCATCGTCGTCGTCACGACCACCGGGCGCGCGATCAGTTCGGCGATGGCTTCCCGGCCGGTGGCCCCGAGCGCCGTCGCGAGCGCGTCGACGTATGCGGGGGGCGCGCCGTCGGGGAAACGCTTGACGACCGCGCGCAGCTCGGGCGGAAACAGCGCGCGCGCGAGGAAGTTGGTCGCGCCCGTGGCCCCGTTGGCGGTAAACAGCACGACGTCGCGGTCCGGGTCATAGCCGACGAGACGTCCGATGGCGTCGCGGCTGTCCTCGATCGCCTGGGTCGTGTCGCGGCCGGCGCGGTGCGCGTCGGTGTGGCTGTTGGCCGATGCCGCGTCGAAGTACGCGCGCAGGCCGTCCCAGACCACGTTCGGCATCAGCGCCGTCGCGGTGGTGTCGAGGTACACGCGCCGGCGCGGCGGACCGTCGAACACGGGGTCGACCCGGTCGAGGCCGATGAATGCGCGAGCAAACCGGTCGAGTCGATCGCTCCTGCCGCTCATTGTGGTCATGTAACACGGAGATTGTGGTGGCGGCCACGCGGTGGCGCGGGTTTCGACGACGGCAACATCGCGAAGTCGCGTGGTTTAGGGTAGGCTTGCGAGGTGACGGCACGAAGTACGCAGACAGGGGATCGAGACGTTCGCGTGTCGTTGACGTACCGCCCGTTCGCGCTGCCGCCGATCGGCGACGGCCTGCTGATCGGCCGGCGTGCCTCGGTCGGCCCGAACGCGCTCGCGGACGCGATCGATCGGATGCTGCCCGGCATGTACGAGCTCGTCCGCGTCGACGACCATCCGGTCATCGAGGCGGCGATCGTGTTGCGCTCGCACTTCCGGTTGGTCGGCCGCGATCGGCTCGTCGCCGCGATGGTCGCCCATGCCGAAGACCTGATGGACGCCGACGGATGCTTGCAGGTGGGCATCGCCGGCGAGGTCACCGTGCACGCGAAGATCGCGGGGCCGGCGTGATCGGCGGGTTCGTCCGCGAGGCCGCGATCTACAGCGACCGGGACCTGCTCGATCGGGCGCTGGGCGAACTGGAGGCCGGCTGGCCCGCGATCGTCGCGCGCGACTCGAACGGCTCGGCGTATTACCTGCTCATGCCGTCGGCGGCGGCGGGGCAACGCGGCAGCCGGCTGCTTCGCGACTTACCGCTTCAGCCGGCGACCGTGATCGACGCCGCCACCACCGCGCGCGACGCGTTCGAACGCATGCGCGAGGAGGGCGTCGACTACGCGATCGTCGTCGATGAGGACGGCGACGCAGTGGGCGTGGCGTCACTCGCGGCCGTTCTCGCCGAGATCGAGATCGCCTCGGTGGCGACGCTGCCCGCTCACACGGCGCTCGAGCGCGCGGTCGCCGGGTTGCGCGAGGGGTTCGTCGTGTTGGACGAGCAGAACATGGTCATCGCGGCCAACGAGTCCGGCCGCGAGCTTCTGCGCGCACTCACGGGCGGCGACGACAGCGGGCCGATTTCCGCGCTCGGCGGCGTACCGCTCACCCGGCTCGTCCTCGACTGGTCGGCCGACGAGAGCCGCGATCTGACGGCGCCGGGCGATCCCGAACGGCGCATCATCTCCGCCCTGGTCTTGCGCCCGCCGGCGCTCGGTGAAGGGCGCACGCTGATCTTGCTGCGCGACGTGACGCGCGCGCGCCGCCGCCGCCGCCACGACGTGCGGCGCGACCAACTCGCCGACCAGGGCCAGTTCGCCAACGCGATCGCCCACGACTTCGCCAATCTGCTCACCATCATCTCGGCCGAGGCGCAGCGGCTCCATGCGCACGTGTCCAACGATCCGGTTGCGTGCGAACGGCTCGCGTCCATCGTCGACGCCGCCGCGCGCGGGGGGCGGCTGGTCCGCCAACTGCGCGAGTTCGGCAATCGATCGACCGGCCACCCGGAGATACTCGACGTCGCCGAGTTGATCGCGGGAATGCGCCCGGTGCTCGCTGCGGCGGCAGGAGACGGCGTCGACCTTACGGTAGACGCCGGCGCGGACGTGCCCGCGATTCTCGCCGAGCCGGTCGGGATCGAGCGGGCGTTGGTCAACCTCGTCGTCAATGCGCGGCACGCGTTGCGCGGTGGCGGGCGCATCTCGATCGCCGTGCGCGCGGTGGGCGACGACGTGCCGGCGGATCTGCCGCCGTCGCCGAACGGATGGGTGTGCGTGGCGGTGGCCGACAACGGCGAGGGGATGGACGCCGAGACGCTCGCGCGTTGCTTCACGCCAAACTTCACGAGTCGCCCCGGCGTCGGCCTCGGGCTCGGGCTCGCCACGGTGCGCAGCACCATCGAGCGCCTCGGCGGCATGGTCACCGCCGAGTCGGAACCGGGCCGCGGCACGACGATCTACCTGTACATCCCCGCCGCGCACGCCGCCGGTACGCTGGCGGGACTGCGCGTGCTCGTCGTCGACGACGAGCGGGCGATCGCGGACGGCGTCTGCCGCGTGCTCAACGCCGAGGGGGCGCGCGCGACCGCGGTCGACAGCGCCCGCGAGGCGCTCGCGCACGTCACCGAGTACGGCGTACCGGACGCGATCGTCGCCGACATGCGCATGCCGGGGCGGACCGGCCTCGAACTGATCGAGGCGCTGCGGACCACGCGCAATGCGTTCGGCGCCGTCATCGTGAGCGGCGCGCTGGATCACGAGCTGCGCGCGCGCGCGCGGGCGGCGGCCGCGATCGTCGTCGCGAAGCCGTACGCGCCAGACGCGCTGGTGCGAGCCGTCGCAGCGAGCGTCGCGGCGCGATGAGCGAGCGCGACCGCGCGAGCTACCGCTTGCCGATGTGGCGCATGTCCTCGCCCTTGACCATGAACACGACCATCTCCGCCAGATTGGTGGCGTGGTCGCCGATGCGTTCGAGAAACTTTGCGACCGCCTGGACGTGCATGCCGCGCTGGACGAGCGCCGGGTCGTCCGACATGCGCGCCTGTGTGGCGGTGCACAGCTCGAGGTACAGCTCGTCGAGCTGCGAGTCGCGGTCCCAGACGTCTTGTGCCTTCGCCGCGTCGCGATTCACGAACGCGTCGATCGCATCTCGCACCATCGAGCGTGCGATGTCAGCCATCCGCGGAATGGTGTCCGGGATCGGACGGGTATCGCCGAGCTCGGCGAGCGCGAGCGTGCGCTCGCACACGTTGACCGCGAGGTCGCCGATGCGCTCGATGTCGGTGACCATCTTCATCGACAGCGTGATGAACCGCAGGTCGGAGGCCATCGGCTGGCGTTTCGCCAGGATGACGAGGCACAAGTCGTCCGTCTCCATCTCCAACCGGTTGACCTGCTGGTCCATTCGGACCGTCTCCACGGCCAGCGCGGTGTCGCGGTCGACGAACGAGCGAACCGCGTCGCGGATCATGTCCTCGACAAGCCCGACCATGTGCAGGACGTTCTCTCGCACGCGCTGCAGTTCGGCCTCGTATTCGCTGTCGGTATGTCGCTTGTCGGTCATCCAAATTTTCCGGTGATGTAATCCTCGGTGCGGGTGTCGCGCGGCGACGTGAACAGCCGGTCCGTGTCGCCGTACTCGATGAGCTGGCCGTGCAGAAAGAACGCGGTGCGGTCTGACACGCGCGTGGCCTGCTGCATGTTGTGGGTCACGATCACGATCGTGTACGTCTTTCGTAAGTGATGCAACAGCTCCTCGATCCGCGCCGTCGCGATCGGATCGAGCGCCGAGCACGGCTCGTCCATGAGCAACACGTCCGGTTCGACGGCCAGCGACCGCGCGATACACAGGCGCTGCTGCTGGCCGCCGGACAGGCCGCCGGCGTGGTCGTGAAGTCGATCGGCGACCTCGTCCCACAGCGCGGCCTGCCGCAGCGCGCGCTCGACGACTTCGTCTGCGCGGGCGTTCGACAGCCTGCCCGTGAGCCGAAGCCCCGCCAGCACGTTGTCTCGGATGGACATCGTCGGAAACGGGTTCGGCTTCTGGAACACCATGCCGACGCGGCGGCGCAGCAAAACCGGGTCGACGTCGGCCGCGTAGATGTCCTGGCCGTCGAGTTCGACCGTGCCGGACAGCCGCGCGATCGGAACCAGCTCGTGCATCCGGTTCAGCGTGCGGATGAACGTCGACTTGCCACAGCCGGAGGGGCCGATGATGGCGGTGACCCGGCGTTCCGGAATGTCCATCGACACGCCGTGCAGCACCTGCTTGCTGCCGAACCAGGCGCTGAGATCGCGCGTTCGCAGTTTGGGGGCGGGGGCCGGCGGTGCGGCCGCGCTCGCCTCGGATCGTGTAGGGGAGGTGGTCACGCGGATCGCCTCTGGTACTTGTTGCGAAGGAAGATCGCGACGGCGTTGAGTGCGAGCAGTGTGGCGAGCAAGACGACGATCCCGGCGGCGGCGTTGACGAGGAACGCGCGCTGGGGCATCGACGTCCAGTGGAAGATCTGGATCGGCAGCGCCGTGAACTGTGACGACAGCCCGTCCGGCAAGAACGTGATGTAGACGACCGCGCCGACGACGATGAGCGGCGCGGTCTCGCCGATGGCGCGCGACACGGCCAAGATCGACCCGGTCAGGATGCCCGGCAGCGCCATCGGCAACACGATCTGGCGGGTGACCTGCCAGCGGGTCGCGCCGAGCGCCAGGCCCGCTTCGCGCAGCGGTTGCGGCACCGTGCGCAGGGCTTCGCGCGACGCCATGATGACGATCGGCAGGACGAGAAGCGCCATCGTGCACGCGCCGGCGAGCAGGCTCGCGCCCATGCCGAGCCCGCGGACGAACAACCCGAGACCGAGTAGTCCGTAGATGACCGATGGAACGCCGGCAAGGTTGGCGATGTTCACTTCGATCAGTCCGGCCAACCGATTGCGCTTGCCGTACTCCTCCAGATAGAGGGCCGCGCCGACGCCGGCCGGCAGCGCGAGCGCGATCGTAAGTCCGATCAGGTACACGCTGCCGACCAACGCGGGCCAGATCCCGGCGCGCTCCGCACGTCGAGACGGCAATCCGCGCACGAAGTCCCAATCCAACCGCGCGGCGCCGTCGATCGCGACGTCGGCGATCAGGGTCACGAGCATGACCAGCGGGATGGCGATGCACAGCCGGCACAGCCACACGAACGCGCGTTCGGGAGCGCGACTGCGGGACGCCGCGATCGGCGTGGGGGGCTGGCTGCCGGGTTGCGTCGTCTGCGACATGGTCCGTGCGACGGTCGAGGCGTCAGGCGTATGCAGCGCGCAAGCGCCGCGTCATGCGGTGGCTGAGGATGTTCATCGCGAAGGTCATCGCGAACAGCGCCGTTCCGACCGCGAAGATCGTCCGATACTCGAGCGTGCCCGAGGGCGTGTCCCCCTTGGCCACCGACACGATGTACGCGGTCATCGTCTCGATCGGGACGCGCGGGTCGAGCGTAAGCGTCGGCCGCTGGCCGGCCGCGACCGTCACGATCATCGTCTCGCCGATCGCACGCGAGATCGCGAGAGTGAGCGCCGCCGTGATCCCGGACATCGCAGCCGGCACGGTGACGCGCCAGGTGGTCGCCAGCTTCGTCGCGCCGAGCGCGAGCGCACCCTCGCGCAGCCGCTGCGGCACCGCGTAGATGGCGTCTTCGCTGAGCGACGAGATCATCGGCATGATCATGATCCCCATCACGATGCCCGGAGCGAGGGCGTTGAAGCCGGCCAGATCCGGCACGATCCGCTGAAGCAGCGGCGTGACGAACACGAGAGCGAAGTAGCCGTACACGATCGTCGGAATGCCGGCCAGGATCTCGAGCGTCGGCTTGAGGATGCGCCGCTCGCGCTCCGAGGCGTACTCGCTGAGGTAGACCGCCGTCAGCAGGCCGAACGGCAACGCCACCGCGATGGCGATCCCCGCGGTGAGCACCGTCCCCGATACGAGTGGCCAGACGCCGAAGTGCTTGTCGGCAAAAAGTGGCGTCCACTGCGTGTCGCCGAAGAACTCGGCAAACGACACCTCGCGAAAGAACGCAATGGTCTCGAACGCGAGGACGCCGAGGATGCCGACGGTGACGAAGATGGACAGCGCCGCCGCCGCCAGCAGCAGCCACTCGATGGCGACCTCGCGCAGCGGGATGGCGCGGCCGCGCGTTCGTGGCGGCGCGGTGGCGGCGGCGTTGACTTCGGACGACGTCACGGCGTTTTCAGCAGATCCTGCACGGACACGCCGACCTTCGACCCGCCCGTGAACAGCGACCCGGTGGTGCGGGCCTTGTAGCGGGCCTTGACGAGGTCCATCGCGGCGGCGGGCAGCGGAACGTAGCCGACCTCCTCGACGAGATCGTGGGCGTGGTCGAGAAAGTAGGTGACGAACTGGTCGACTTCGGGGCGCTGTGACGCCGGCTTCGACACGTACAAGAAGATCGGTCGGGACAGCGGCTGGTAGGTCGAGTTCGCGATGGTGTCGACGCTCGGCGCGATGGGGCCCGCGCCGTTGTCGGGGTTGCCGTCGTCGATGGGGACGACCTTGAGCCGGTCTTTGTTTTCGATGTAGTACGCGTAGCCGAAGTAACCGAGTGCGTTTTCGTCGGTCGTGACGCCCTGGACGAGCACGTTGTCGTCCTCGGACGACGTGAAGTCGCCGCGGCTCGCGTGCTCCGTTCCGACGATCGCCTTGGTGAAGTAGTCGTACGTGCCGGAGTCGACGCCGGGGCCAAACAGGTGCAGATCGCGGTCGGGCCAACCGGTGCGAACGTGGCTCCACTTCGTCACCTTGCCCTGCGCGGCCGGTTCCCACATCGTCTTGAGTTCGGCGACGGTCAGGCGGTCGACCCAGTCGTTTTTCGGGTTCACGACCACCGCGATGCCGTCGTAGGCGATCGGCAGCTCGATCCAGTCGATGCCGTTTTTGGCGCACAGATCGATCTCGGTCTTCGTGATCGGCCGAGACGCGCCGGACAGCGAGGTCTCGCCGCGGCAGAACTTCTTGAACCCGCCGCCGGTGCCGGACACGCCGACGGTGACGCGGCCGCCGCGGTCGGCCTGATACTCCTCGGCGACCGCCTGGGTGATGGGAAACACGGTGCTCGATCCGTCGATTTTGATCACGCCCGCGGACGCGGCGCCCGACGCGTGCGCGCCCCCGCCGCTGGCCTGGTTGCCGGCGTCGTGTTTGCTGCTGCACGCCGGCAGGGCGATCAGGGCCGCGGCCGCGGCGATCGCGAACCCTGGTGCCAATCGGTTTCTCTTCGTACGCATGGTCGCATCCTCCGGCGACTGCGTGACGGTCGTGTGACAGCAGGGCGAATTGGCCGTCACCATTGCGCGCGGACGACGGGTGAGCGCGGTCCGCGTGCGGCCCTGCGGGCCGGTCGCGGGCGAGGCGAGGGGCGCCGCCCGCAGTGACGCCGCGGCGGGCCGGCGCGGCGCGGGCGTCACGCTGCCGGCAGGTCGATGCGAAACGCGGCGCCCGACGGATGTGCCGTGTCGACGCGGACCGTGCCCGACATGGCCTCGACGAGGTGCTTGACGATCGCGAGTCCGAGGCCGGTGCCCCCCTGCGCGCGCGAGCGGCCCGGGTCGACGCGATAGAACCGCTCGAACACGCGCTCGCGGTGCGCCGCGGGAATGCCGGGCCCGTCGTCGGTGACGCAAATGGTGACGCGGTCGCCGGCGGCCCGCGCCGAGACGGCGATGCGCGCGCCGTCCCCGGCGTATTTGATCGCGTTGTCGAGCAGGTTGGCGAGCACGTGTTCGAGCGCGCCGGCGTCGCCGCGCACGGCCAGACCGGCGGCGACGTCGACGGCGATCGTCGAGCCGCGCGCGGCCGCGGCGGGGCGGGCGGCGGCGATCGCGCGCTCCGCGATGGCCGAGACGGCGACGCGGGCGCTGTCGAGCGCGTAGCGGCCTGCCTCGATGCGCGCGAGGTCGAGCAGGTCGGCGATCAGCGCCGCCATGCGTACGGCGTTGCGGTGCAGCGCCTCGACCATCGGCCGCGCGTGGGCCGGGTCGTCGAGCGCGCCGTCGAGCAGCGTCTCGGCGGTGGCCTGCACGACGCTCACCGGCGTGCGCAGTTCATGCGACACGTTCGCGACGAAGTCGCGGCGGACGGTCGCCAGGCGGTGTAGGTCGGTGATGTCGGACAGCACCAGGACCCAACCGCTGTCGTCCGGAAGGCGGCTCGCGCGGGCCCGTATCTTGCGGCCGTCGCCGACCTCGAGTTCGACGTCTCCGTCGCGCGCGTCCAGCAGCCGCGCGATCGCCGGCGCCCGGAGGACGTCGACGAGCGGCCGGCCGATCGCGCGGTCGTCTGCGTCGAGCAGGTTGGCTGCGGCGCCGTTGACCAGCGTGATGCGGCGGTCGGCGTCGATGGCGACGACGCCGTCGGTCATCGCCTCGAGCACGGCGGAAAACCGAGCCCGCTCGCCGGCGAGCTGGTCGATGGCGACGCGGATCTGGTCGGCGACCCGGTTGAGTGAGCCGGCGAGCAGGCCGAGTTCGTCCGGCCGATCCGCGCGCATCCGCGGCGCGGGCGTGCCGCGCGCGATCGCCTGGGCCGACGCCGCCAGCGTCCGCAGCGGCCGGCCCAGCCAGTGGGACGCCAGCGCGCTCAGCAGCGCCGCGACGACCAGCCCCGCGAGGCCCGTCGCCGCGAGGTTGCGACGCAATTCGGCGACGGCCTCGTCCACTTCGCGCAGCGGCTTGGCCGCGCGCACGATCCAACCGCTGTCGTCGTCGACGGGTAGCGCGACGTAGACGAGTTCGGCGCGCACCGTGGTGCTGTATCGCCGCGCCCGGCCTTCCCCGGTGCGGCGCGCCGCGACGATCTCGGGCCGGCCGGCGTGATTGTCGACGCGGGCGATCTCGGCCGGTGCGAGGGCGGAGTCGCCGAGCACGCTGCCGTCGGCGCCGACGATTGTGATCCGCAGCCCGGTCACCGCGCCGAGTTCGTCGGCGACCGCATCCGCGTCGCCGAGCCCGCGGCCCGCCGCGGCGCGCGCGAGCACGAGCGCCCGCGCTGCCAGCGCGGCGCGGCGCACGTCCTCCTCCTCCGACGCGGCGAGTCGGCGCCGGAGCTGGCGCTCGAGCGCGATGCCGAAAGCGAGCACGCCGCAGGCGACGAGCAGCACGGAGACGACAAACAGCCGCGCGCGGACGCCGAAACGCACGATGACTCACGCGCCCGGATCGGACGCGAACCGGTAGCCGACGCCGCGCACCGTCTCGATGTATCGACCCGCCGGGCCGAGCTTTTCGCGCAGACGTTTGACGTGGGTGTCGACGGTGCGAGTGGTCACGTCGGCATCGATGTTCCACACGTCCGCCAGCAGGCGGTCGCGCGACTGGACGCGGCCCCGCCGGTCGACGAACGTCACCAACAGCTTGAACTCCAGTGGCGTGAGCGAGACTTCGTCGCCGTCGACCCACGCGCGGTGGGCCTCCCGGTCGATGCGCAGGCAACCAAACGTCGACGCCGAGCCGCCGTCGGCCGCGCCGCGTCGTGCGCGGTGGAGCACGGCGCGGACGCGCAGCATCA
>RFGE01000111.1 GCA_003696105.1 Deltaproteobacteria bacterium
GCGCGGGCCGCGTCGGCATCGTCGGGGGCGGCGTCCGCGGCGTCCGCCGCGCGGGCCGGCGACGCGAGTTCGTCGAGCACGGCGGCGGCTTCGGCGGCGTCGGCCGGATCGGCGATGGCGCCGGCGCACCGGCGCGCGCGGTCGATGTCGCCGGCCTCGACGAGCAGCAGGAACCAATCGAACGCCTCGCGCGGGTCGATGCCGGCGCCGGCGGCGCGGTCGAAACACACGGCGACGCGGATCGGATCGCCCTCGGCGGCCGCCGCGCGGGCGTCGTCGAGCGGCGCAGTCATCGCCGGCGCCTCCGCTTGCGGGCGCGCGCGCGGGCGTCGGCCAGCGCGGCGCGCAGCTCGGCGGCAGCGGCCTCGTCGCCGCGCGCGTCGGCGACGGCGAGCCGGCCTTCGAGCGCGCGCACGTCCTCGGACGCGAACCGCTTGCGGCGGAACTCGGCCGCGCGGCGGTAGGCGCTGTCGGCCTTGGCGAGGCGGCCGGCCGCGAGATGGATGTCACCGATGCGGTGCAGCGTGAGGTGGCGCCCGGCGCGATCGCCGCGCAGGGCGTGTTCGTACGCGGCCAGCGCGGCGTCGACGTCGCCGCGGCGATGCGCGATGTCGCCGAGCAGGCGCCACATGTCGGGACGGCGGCGCGGCGGCGGCACGTTGCGGTCGATCCACGCGTGCGCGTCGTCGAGGCGGCCGAGCGCGAAACACGCGGCGGCGAGTGCGCCGTACAGGTAGTCCGGCTTGCGTTTGCCGGCGGCGTCGAGCGCTTTGCGCAGCGCGCGCTCGGCGTGGTCGTGCTCGCCGGCGGCGGCGCAGATCTTGCCCGCGAGGTACAGCTTGTGGACCGGCTCGACGTGGTCGTGGCCGTCGTCGGCGCGCAGGCAGGCGAACGCGTGCTTGCGCGCGCGGTCGACCTGACCGAGGCGCAGGGCGGAGCGCGCGGCGGCGTACAGGGCCTTGGCGTAGTACTTGCGGAGGTCGCCGCGCCGCTCGCGCGTGGCGTCGTCGAGTCGGCGATAGGCGTCGATCGCGCGCTCGAACGCGCGGAGCGCGGGGCGATCGCGACGGTTGCCGAGCTGGGCTTCGAACACACCGAGCCGGTACAGGTCCTTGATGGAGTCGGGCTGCAGGTCGAGCGCGGCGCGCGTCCACCGCAGGAACGCCTGCCGGTGGCGTTCGCGGTCGGCGGCGAGCTGCGCGCCGCGGCCCTTGCCCGGGCGGGCGCGCGCGCACGCGAACAGCGCGTTGTAGTGGACGTAGGCGAGCGCGCTGGCGCGGCGGTGCGTGAGGTCGATGGCGCACGCGGCGGCGAGCAGGTTGGCCGCGCCGTCGGCGTCGCCGAGCTGGCCGAGGGCGAACGCGACGCCGTCGGCGATCTCGAGTTCCTCGGCGCGCAGCGGGGTAGACAGGTGCGATCGCAACGACGCGAGCTGCTGCCAGCGATTGTGTTTGGTGAGGTCGCGTACCTGCTCGAGCAGGGCGGCCACCGAGGGCCGGTCGGGTGCGATGTCGGCTGACGTGGGCATAGGCGTCTCCGGGGCGCGCCGCGCGGGCCGGGGCGCCGGCGGGGCCGGCGCGGGCGCGCGGCGGACGAGCAATTCCATCGTGCGCGCGGCCGGCGGCTCGCGCACGGAGTGGAACGTTCCACCCCGTCGCGGTGCGATACTTCGTTGCGATGGACGGGCTGTTGGTGTGTTCGCTCGGAACGAGCTGGGCGGTGATCCCGGAGGCGTTGTGCCTGTTGCGGCCGGACATCGCGGACCTGTACGCGCGGCATCGGGATGCGGAGCGGCTCGCGGCGCTGCGCGCGGACATCGGCGTGCGGCCGGCCGAGCTGTGGGTCGTCACGACCGCGGCCACGAAGACGGGGGAGCTGGCCGCGTGGTTGTCGGCGACGCGCGCGCCGATCGCGACGCGCGTGTGGCGGTGTGCGGCCGCGCGCGACTTGCGCGGCGCCGAGGAGTGCCGCGCGATGGCCGAACTCACGTTCCGTGTGCTGTTGCTCGCGACGTCGCGCGCCCGCGACGACCGGGTGGTGGTGTCGTTGGCCGGCGGGCGCAAGACAATGAGCGCCGACTTGCAGCGCGCGGCGACGGTGTTCGGCGCGCGCGCGCTGCTGCACGTCGTCGGCGGCGAGTCGCTGCCGAGTCGCGTCGAGGATCTCGCGGGACCGCTGGCCGAGACGTTCGACGTGACGCCGGTGTGCGTCGGCCGCGGGCGGCGCGCGGAGCTGGTGGACGCCGACTTCGACGGTGACGGGCCGCTGGCGCCCGGCGCGTTTCCGCTGCCGCTGCCCGAGCCGGACGCGCCGCGCGCGATCGCCGAGGCGACGTGGGAGCCGCCGCGCGACGGGCGGTGGCTGGTGGACGCCGTCGACCGCCGCGAGGCCGCGGCCGGAGAGATCGCGGTCAACGCGGTCAGGGCGATTCGCCGCGAGGGCCCGCTGCCGGCGTGGCGGTCGCTGATGCGCCTGCCGCCGCGCCAGGTCGAGGCGCTGCGGGCGACGCCGGTGACCGCCGCGCACGAGGCCGCGCTGCGCGCGTTGCCGAAGGCAGAGCTGCACTGTCACGTCGGCGGGTGTCTGGACGTAACGGCGCAGCGCGCGGTGGCCGACGCGATCTGGGATGCGGCGACCGCGCGCGAGCGCGAGCGGGCGAGCGAGCGGGCCGAACCGCTGGTGGCGGCCGTGGCGCGCGGGGAGCCGTGGCCGGACGACTGGCCGTCGGTGCTGCGCGGCGACGCCGCCGATCCGGACGCGCGCCGGCTGCGGGCGACGGCGTCGGCGCGGGTGTTGCGGGCGGTCGGCGCGGACGAGTTGGCGGTGCGCCTGTACGGCGACGGCGAGTGGGTGGCGCTGCAACAGGAAGATGCATTTGCAACGTACGAACGCGCCGGCGACCTGTCGGGGTCGGCGCTGCTCGGCCATCCTGCCGCGGTCGGCGAGTACGGGCGCCAGATCGGCCGATGGATGGCCGCCGAGGGCGTCCGCTACCTCGAGCTGCGGTGCAGCCCGCACAAGTACGGCCGGCGCGGCGAGGCGGCGCGCGAGTTCTTCGACGAGCTGCACGCGGCGATCGCGGGGGCGGCGGGCGCGGCGGACGTGCGGTTCGTGTGGATCATCGATCGGCGCGCCGGCGCGAGCGCGGCGGAGGTCGTCGACGAGGCGGTGCGGATGCCGCGCGAGCGCGTGGTCGGGCTCGACCTGGCCGGGGACGAGCTGCGCGCCGCCGCGTCGGAGCTGGCGGACGCGTTTGGCCCGGCGCACGAGGCGTGCATGCCGCTGACGATTCACGCGGGGGAGCTGCACGCCGACGACGCGCGCGCGGTGTGGCAGGCGATCTACGCGCTGCACGCCGACCGGGTCGGCCACGGGCTCACGCTGGCCGCCGACGCGGGCCTGTGCCGCAAGGTGGCCGACCGCTCGGTGTGCGTGGAGCTGTGTCCGACGAGCAACCGGCAGGTCGTCGGCTATTTCGACCCCGACATCGCGGCAACGCGCGGGCGTGCGGGGTATCCGCTGCACGCGCTGCGCGACGCCGGCGTGCCGATCGCCATCTGCACGGACAACCCGGGCATCAGCCGCACGAGCCCCGCGCGCGAGCGCGTCGTCGCGTCGCGCATGGCCGCCCGGCCGCTGTCGCTGTGGGACGTGCTCGCGATCGAGCACGACGCCTTCGCGCACGCGTTCTTGCCGGCGCGCGAGCGGGCGCGTCTGATCGACGACGCGGAGCCCGAGGTGCTGGCGTGGGCCGCGTCGATCGCGTGATGCGCGACGCCCGCGGCCGGGTCCAGATGCCGCTTGTGCTCACCGGCGCCGGGCTCGTGCTGTCGTCGTCGGGCGGCGACCTGTTCGCGGCCGCGACCGGCGGCCGCGACGCCGAGTCGGGGCGAGCGCCCGCCGTTGCGTCCGAAATCAACCCGGGCGGGGGCTTCGAAGTCAACCCTGTGGGCGCTTGGGGCTTCGCACGAGGACTGAACGCTCGCACGGCGATCGCGCCCGCGCGCGGCGACCGCGGCGGCGCGCGGTGGGTCAGAGTCCGTACTTCTTGCGCTTGCGCCACAAGGTGGGGCGGCTGATGCCGAGCCGTTCCGCGGCCTTGCCGACGTGGCCGCCGGTGGCGCGCAGCGCGGCGCGAATGGCCGCGGCCTCGGCAGGTTCGGCGAGTGCGGCGGCGGCCGCCGCGCCGGCGTGGGGCGGCTCGCGCAGCTCGGGCGGCAACTCGTCGCGGCGAATCTCCGGCCCGCGGCCGACGGCGAACGCGTAGTCGACCACGTTGCGCAGCTCGCGGACGTTGCCAGGCCAGCCGTGGTCGAGCAGCGCGCGCATCGCGTCGGGCGCGACGGAGTCCACGGCGCGCGGGCCGGCCGCGTTGCGCTCGCGGATGAACCGCCAAAGCAGGATCGGGATGTCGACGCGGCGCTTGCGCAGCGGTGGCAAGAAGATCGGCACCACGCGCAGCCGGAACATCAGGTCCTCGCGGAACCGGCCGGCGGCCACGCGCCGCCGCAGGGACTGGTGCGTCGCGGCGACGATGCGGACGTCGACGGGGATAGACGCCGAGCCGCCGACCGGCGTGGCCGCGCGTTCCTCGAGCACGCGCAGCAGCTTGGCCTGCAGGTCGAGCGGCAGCTCGGCGACCTCGTCGAGAAACAAGGTACCGCCGTCGGCCTGGCGGAAGATGCCCTTGCGATCGCTCACCGCGCCGGTGAACGCGCCGCGCACGTGGCCGAACAGCTCGCTCTCCATCAGCGTGGCGGTCAGCGCCGCGCAGTTGACCGCGACGAACGGGCCGCCGCGGCGCGGGCTCTCGGCGTGGATCGCGCGCGCGAGCAGCTCCTTGCCGGTGCCGCTGTCGCCGCGCACGAGCACGGACGCGTCGGTCTGGGCGACGTTGCGACACGTCTCGAACGCGCGGTGCATGGCTGGATCGGCGCTGACCATGCCGTGATATGTCACGACCTCGCCATCGCCGGCGGGAACCGCGCCGGCGTCCTCGGCGGCTCCGCGGTCGGGGACGAGCACCTCGACGCCGCCGGCGAACGCGCCGTCGCGGTCGCGCAGTGCGCGCGCGGTCTTGCGCAGGCGCACCACCGAGCCGTCGGCGCGGTGCAGAACGATCGGCACGTCGTCGACCGCGCCGTGCTCGGCGATCCCGCAGCCGACCATGCACTGCTGGCAGCGGTTGGCCTTGAGGCAGTGCTGGCCGAGCACCTCGTCGGCGCGGTAGCCGAGCAGGGCCTCGGCGCCGGCGCTCCACAGCACGACGTTCTGATCGCGGTCGACGGCGAACACCGCGGCGTCCGGGACGCTGTCAGCCAGCGCGGCGAGAGCCGCGTCGGCGCCGACGGTGTCGAGCCACGCGGACAGCGCTTCGGACTGTTTCATATATGATTCATATTGTTTCATACAACATGTTTCAATAATGAAACAGGCCGGGCCTCGCTGCAGGCGGGAGCGGACACAAAACTGCCTGAAAGTACTCACGTATGCGCTTGTCGCTCGCTGGCATGAACCCTGCGTTAGCTGTCGGGCAGCAGGTGAATCTAGGAGAAGCGACGATGATCTTCCGGCAGCTAGTCGACCCCGACACGTCCACCTATACCTATCTACTGGCCGACGAAACGACCCGCGACGCGGTCCTGATCGACCCGGTGCGCGAGCAGGTCGACCGCGACGTCGCCTTGCTCGACGAGTTGGGCCTGCGTCTGGTCTACACCCTCGAGACCCACGTCCACGCCGACCACGTGACCGGGTCCGGCACGCTGCGCGACCGCGTCGGGGCGCGCACCGTGGCCTCGGTCCGTGCCGGCGCGGACTGCGCCGACGTGCGCGTCGACCACGGCGACCGGATCGAGTTCGGGCGCCACACGATCGAGGTGCTCGCCACGCCCGGGCACACCGCCGGCTGCGTGACGTACGTGGTTCGCGATGGCGACCGCGTGCTCGCGTTCACCGGCGACGCGCTGTTCGTGCGCGGGTGCGGCCGGACCGACTTTCAGCAGGGCGACGCACGCACGCTGTTCCGGTCCGTACGCGACGTGATCTTCGCGCTGCCTGACCACACTCTGGTCTACCCGGGCCACGATTACCGCGGCTACACCGTGACGACGGTCGCCGAGGAGAAGCGCCACAACCCGCGGTTGCGCCTCGGCGTCACCGAAGACGAGTTCGTCGCGATCATGGGCGGATTGAACCTGCCGAAGCCTCGGCACATGGACGTCGCGGTGCCGGCAAACCTGGCGTGCGGAGGTGCGGCGTGAGCGCGCGGGGAAGCGCGTGGCGCGTTCACGATCGCGCCGCGTCTGCGCCGGCGCGCGAGCGCGCCGGCTGGACCGACCTGACGCCGGCGGCGGCCGCCGCCGCGCTCGCACGGCTCCGCGTGATCGACGTGCGCGAGCCCGACGAGTACCACGGCGACCTGGGCCACCTGCCCGGCGCCGCGCTCGTACCGCTGGCGCGACTCGACGCCGAGCTGCACCGATTCGATGCGGAGCAGCCCGTCCTGGTCGTGTGCCGGTCGGGGCGGCGCTCGGCGGCCGCGTGCGAGCGACTCGCGAGCGCGGGCGTGCGTCGGGTCTACAACCTGGCCGGCGGGATGCTCGCGTGGAACGCCGACGGGCGCGAGGTGTGCGCGCGTCGCCACGATGCCGCGCGCGGGTGCGACGCCGCGCGCGGGGGTGCCGCATGATCGCGCTCGTCGCGGTGCTGTCCGCGGGAATGGGCCTCGTGTTCGGGCTGCTCGGCGGCGGCGGCTCGATCCTCGCCGTGCCGATCCTGCGCTACGTCGGCGGCGCCGACGCAAAGCAGGCGATCGCGGCGTCGCTGCTGGTCGTCGGCGCGACCAGCGCGTTGTGCGCGGTGCAGCACGCGCGCGCCGGGTTCGTCCGCTGGCGCGTCGGCGCCGTGTTCGGCGGCGTCGCCATGGTCGGCGCCTACCTCGGCGGCCTGCTCGCCGCCTACGTGCCGGGCTCGGTGCTGCTGCTGTTGTTCGCGGCGATGATGGTCGCCGCGGCCATCGCGATGCTGCGCCGCCGGGACGAGGCGCCCGGCGACGAGCGCGCGCCGCGCCCGCGGTCGCTGTGGAAGGCAGCGGTCGAGGGCCTCGTCGTCGGCGCCGTCACCGGCCTGGTCGGCGCCGGCGGCGGGTTCCTGGTGGTGCCCGCGCTGGTGCTGTTCGGCGGGCTGGACATGCGCGCGGCGGTCGGCACGTCGTCGCTGGTCATCGCGATGAAGGCGCTGGCCGGGTTCGCCGGCCACGCGACTCACGTGCCGGTCGACTACGCGCTCGCGGGCTGGGTGATCGCGTTCGCTCTGGTCGGATCGGTCGTCGGCACCCGGCTGGTCAGGCGCATCGACCCGGCGCGGTTGCGCCGCGCGTTCGGCTGGTTCGTGCTGATCATGGCGGCGGTCATCGCGTACCGCGAGGCGACCCCCGCGATGGTCGACGCCGTGTTCGTCGACCGGTGGCCGTTCTGGGCCGGCGGCGCCGCGATCGGCGGGTTCGTGCTGCTGTTTCTGTCGGTCACCGGCCGGGCGCTCGGCGTGTCGACCGGCTACGCGGATGCGTGCGCCGCGCCGTTCGACCCGGACGCGCGCCGGTCGTGGCGGCTCCCGTTCTTGCTCGGCATCGTCGTCGGCGGCGCGGTCGCGTCGGTCGCGGCGGGCGGGTGGACACCGACGGCGGCGATGGGCATGTTCGACGCCCTCGTGACCGCGTCGGTGCCGGTCAAGGCGCTCGTATTCACCGCCGGCGGCGTGCTGCTCGGGTTCGGCGCGCGCCTGGCCGGCGGCTGCACGTCGGGCCACGGCATCGTCGGGATGGCGCTCCGGGCGCGCGCGTCCATCGCCGCGACCGCCGTGTTCATGGTCGCGGGCTTTGCGGTCACCAACCTGATGCTGCGCGTCCTCGGAGGTTGATCGATGCGACAGTTCGGTGTGTTCCTGCTGTTTGGCGCCGGGTTCGGCTTCTTGCTGTCGCGCGTCGGCGCGACGGACTTCGACGCCATCGCCGGCATGTTCCTGCTGTCCGACCTGCACCTGATGGGTGTCATCGGCGTCGCGATCGCGGTCGCGGCCGTGGGGTTGCACCGGTGGGCGCGCCGTGCCGCCGCCGGCCGCCCGGCGCCGACGATCGCGCCCAAGCCCGTCAAGCCCGGGTTGATCGTCGGCGCCGCGTTGTTCGGAGCCGGCTGGGGGCTCACCGGCACCTGCCCGGGCACCGGCCTCGCGCAGGTGGGCGAGGGTCGGTGGATCGCGCTGTTCACCGTCGCCGGCATGCTCGCCGGCACCGCGCTGTATCGCGTGGTCGGTGCCCGCGTCGAGGCCGCGCTCGCCCGCCGCGGCGCGCGCGCCGCGGACGATCGGTCGGCCGCCCCGGGCGAGGTCCGTTCGGCGTTGCGCCCGGTCCGGTCGCGCGGGTGACGCCCTCGAGAAGCCAGAAGCCCGGGTTCGAGGCCCACACCCGAGAAGCCCGCACCCGGGTTGATCGGCTCCGCGTCCGATGAATTGCGTCGCAGAAGCGAACGACGGGCGGCAATCGTCTCGGAGCGGGCAGGGGTCCACCGACGCGGCAGGTTGGCGGACGACGAACCGGTAACCGAGCCTACATTCCCTTGCGGCGGACGCAGGTTGGCGCGGCACGCGGTGTCACTTGCCGCGGTCGTTGCGGGTCCGGGGCCGGGCGTCAAGCCGTGTCGGCGACGCGGCGGCGCCTTGATACACGCGCATCGCAGACGAGCCGGCCGGGAATACGACATCCCGCACGCAGCGCTTCCACTGCTCGTACGCCTCGCAGCAGGCGACCACGAACTGCGCGAGCCGGCGCAGCGCCTCGATGCGGCGCCACCCGTCGTGCGCGGCGACGCGCGGGTTCCGGCCGCGCCGCGGCTCGAATCAACCCGGGTGGGGGCTTCGCGCGAACGATCGAGGACCTGCTGCGCGTCGCCTTGCGGCGCTCGTCATCACCTGCGCGGCGCACCCCTCCGTTGCACAAAGACAGCGGCCCCCGCCCCGGTGTGGATATCGCCGACCGCGACAGGCTGTACGACCTGATGGACGGCCGGTGATCGCGTGTTCGCGGTCGACACCAACGTACTGGTCTACGCGCACTTCGACCGCTACCCGCAGCACGCGAAGGCGCGCCGGTTCTGCGCGGATCGGCTGCTGTCCGGCGATGAGTGGTGCATGGGCTGGCAGGTGGTCTACGAGTACCTGCGCATCACGACCCACCCGCGAGTACACGAAACGCCGCTGTCGTTGTCGACGGCGCTCGACGACCTGCGCCCCTATCTCGAAGCGGACAACTGCCACATCCTGGACCACACGCCGTTGCACTACCGAGTCCTGCTCGACATCGCCGGCGACGCGCCGGCCATCGCCGGCAACCTGATTCACGACGCCCACTACGCGGCGCTCCTGCGCGAGCACGGCGTGCACACGCTGTACACCGCCGACCGCGACTTCGCCCGGTTCGGGTTCTTGAAGGTCATCGATCCCACGGCGTGAGCGGCGCGGCGCCGTGCGGGTCAGCGATCGACGCCGGCGGCGCGAGCGCGGCCGGTGCGGCGCGCGACGGCGGCGACGAGGTCGGCAAGCAGCGCGGCGCGCGGCAACCCCGGCGCGACGGCCTCGTCGAGGTGAGCGCGGTCGGCCCGGTCGATCTCGGCCGCGACCGGGCCGACCGGGCGGGCCGCGAGCGCCCCGAGCGCGGCGACGGCGGCCCGGCCGACCCGCCGCGGGTCCACGATCGGCAACGACGCCGCGTCGGCGACGGTCCACTCGAGCGCGCCCTCGCCCATCGACGCGCGGCCGAGCGACTCGAGCGCGAGCGCCGTGTAGGTGCTGTTGAGCACCGCCGCGAGCGCCTCGACGCCGACGCCGGGCCGCGGAGTGAGCGCGTAGACCCGCTGATCGGCCACCACCGGACGCGGCGCGAGGTGTTGCACGAACCGCTCGTGATAGGCCTTGGTGAGAAACACGCGCGCCGGCCGCGCCGGCAGCGCCCACCACGGCGACCGCGCGCGCAGCGTCGGGCGGGTCGCGGCGTCGGCGCGGGCGGCGAAGTAGCGCCGCGCGCCCGGGTAGCGATCGAGCGCGTCGGGCGGGCACGCGATCGCGACGCGCTCGGTCGCGTCGGGGTCGATCGCGATGCGGTCGCCCGGGCGCTTGACCAGCGGCAGCCACAGGTCGCGTTCGACGCCGGCCGCCGCCGCGTCCGCGCGGGTGAGGTAGAACACATCGTTGGCGCCGGACGTGATCCCGCGCCGCACCTGCGCGACGTCGCCGAGGCGTACGAGCCGATCGCCGGCCGCGTCGCGAAACGCGAACCACGCGTCGGGCGCGCGCAGCAGCGCCGCCCACTGCGCCGGGTCGCCGCCGGAGCGCACGTCGGCGACGCGGTCGAGGCGGTCGAGGTCGACGGCGGCGTCGGCGGTGGGCACGCGCAGGCGCGCCAGCCGAGTCAAAAACGGACCCGGCCCGCGCTGCAGCACGACGACGACCGCGTTGACCGCCGCGTCGGCGAACCAGCGCTCGCGCGGCGCGTCGACGATCGCGAGCACGCGGCCGTGGCGCGCGACCAACCGCCACAGCGCGTCGGCGTAGCCGGCGTCGACCAGCGCCGACGACAGCACGAGCGCCACGCGGCCGCCGGGGCGCGCGAGCCGCAGCGCGCGCGCGACGCACGCGCTCGCCAGGTCGCCGCGGCCGACGAGCCGATCGAGGTCGCGCGGCGACAGGTCGGGCCAGTCGGCGGCCAGCCGCGCGCGCACGCGCCGTTTGGGCGCGGCCGACAGCCGCTCTTGCCGCACGTACGGCGGGTTGCCGACGACGACGTCGTAGTCGCCGCCGCCGGCGGGCACGTCGAACAGATCGCCGCACTCGACCCGCGCGCCGGGCGCGAGTCCGCGCGCGGCCCCGGCGGCGTCGGGGTCGATCTCGATCCCGTGCAGGTCGGTGATCCCGAGCGCCGCGGCGCGCGCCAGGAACACGCCCTCCCCGCACGCCGGATCCAGCAGCCGCATCCCCGGCCGCGCGCCGGCCAGCGCGAGCGCCAGATCGGCCACCGCCGGCGGCGTGAACCACTGCCCCAGAGCGAGCCGCCGCGCATGTGCCGACACGGAGCCACGCTAGCAGCCGCGTCTGACCCGCGCGCCCGCGGGCGAGAATGTCCGGTTTGGCGCTCGACGTCGGCACCAACCGCCGCGCGGCCGGGCGCGGCTACTCGAAGCTCCAGCGCCAGTAGACCCGGTAATACCGCGCCTGCGCATGGCGCGCCGCGGGCTCGAGCGGGACGCCCGACGTCGCCTCCCACATGCAGCGAACGACGACCTCGTCCTGATCCTCTGGCAAGGTCGAGTCGACCAGTGACAACCCGTCGGCATCCTCGACGCCGGCGCGCGCGAGGTCGTCGGCGCTCGCGGCCACCTTCCACGTTCCGGCGTCGTCCTTGACGAACACGAACGAGAACTTGACGCTCCCCGACGGGCGTCGATCGCGAAGGCACGCGCGCAGCCTCGGGTTGACCCGCTGTTCGAAGAACTCGCGTACGAGCGTCTGCTCGCGCTGCGCGTCGTCGATGGGCGGCGCAACACCCGGCGCCGGCTCGCCCTCGACGTGCTCGGGCGCGGGCAGGTCGGCCCGCGCGGCGCGCGCCGCGGCGCGACCGAGCGCGTCGAGGGCTCGTCGCCGTCCCGCCGACGGGGCCTTTGCCGCCGCCCCTGACGCGGGCGCCCCGGACGCGGGCGCCGCATGGTCGCCGGAGACCGCCCGGCTCGTCGGCGCCGGTGCCGACCGCGGGGTCCCCTGCTCCCCGACGCCGGAGCAGCGCGCCACCACCATCCACCCGATCGCCGCCATGACAGCGACGCCCCCGACGACTGCGCCTACCCACGCGCGCACGACGATCCCTAGCCTACTGCATTACCCAGCCAATCGTACTCGAGCCACCGCTGTTACAAGGCTTGTCGTTGGGATTGTAGCAAACATGCCTCCCATCTGGCCGAACCTTCCACGGACAATCGTCATAGCCAAGCTTGACTTTGATGCAACTATCCTCGCCTTGACAGTAAAGGCAGTCGAGGCGCTCGCCTCCGTCACCAATCTTCTTTGGAAGTGCGCTGACTTAACCAACGCCAACGCTGCCCCCCATGTTCCCCACCTGCGCAATGTGTTGATCCCCGACGTCTTGCCGCCAAAGTCAGCAAGGCCGGTGTGAGGGAGGCGGGCGCGGTTGTGACCCGGCGACGCCGAGAGTAGCAGCAAA
>RFGE01000112.1 GCA_003696105.1 Deltaproteobacteria bacterium
AGATCGCCGCGCAGCATCGCGTCGAGGCGGGCCTCGTCGATCACCTCGACGCCGTGCGCGGCGGCGGCCGCGAGCTTGGTCCGGCCCGTGTTGGCGCCGGCGACCAGGTAGTCCGTCGACTTGCTCACGGCGCCGGCGACGCGCCCACCTGCGGCTTCGATGTCGCGCTTGATCGCCGCGCGCGGCCGCGACAGCGTGCCGGTGATGACGAACGTCTTGCCGGCCAGCGGCCCGGACGCGGCGGCTTGTTCTGGCTCCACCGGATCGACCCCGCGCGCGATCAACTGCTCGAGCACCGCGCGGTTGTGCGCGTTGCGCAAAAACGCGTCGAGCGAGCGCGCCGTCACCTCGCCGACGCCGTCGATTTCGGTGAGCCGGTCGACGAGCTGGCCGGAATCGGCGAGGGCGAGCAGGTCGCCCAGCCGGCGGTAGCGCGCCGCGATCGCGCGCGCGGCGACGCCGCCGACGTGCGGAATGCCGAGCGCGGCGAGCAGGCGGGACAGCGTCGCCTCCCGGCGCGCGCGGTCGATCGCCGCGACGAGATTGTTGGCGCTCGTCTCGGCAAATCGGTCGAGCTTCTGCACGTCCTCGGCGCGGAGCGCGAATAGATCGGCCACCGTGCGCACGAGCCCCGAGTCGTACAGCGCGCGGACGACTTTCTCGCCGAGGCCGTCGATGTTCATCTGGTCGCGGCCGGCGAAATGTTCGATGCCCGCCAGGACCTGCGCCGGACAGCCGAGCGAGTTCGGGCAGCGCAGCGCGACCGCGCCCTCTTCGCGAACGAGCCGGCTGCCGCACGACGGACACCGCTCCGGCGGCCGCCACGGTTCGCCGGCCGGCTCCACCACGGCGACGACCTGCGGGATGATCTCGCCGGCTTTCTCGACCAGGACGCGCGCGCCGGTGCCGATCCCGAGGCGTGCGACCTGGTCCCAGTTGTGGACCGACGCCCGCTTGACCGTCGTGCCCGACAGTTCGACCGGCTCGAGCAGCGCGACCGGCGTGACGACCCCGGTTCGCCCGACGTTGACCTCGAGCCCGACGACGCGCGTCGTCATCTGGTCCGGCGGGAACTTGTACGCGATCGCCCACCGCGGAAACTTCGACGTCGCGCCGAGCGCGCGCCGCTGCCGGTGATCGTTGACCTTGATGACGAGGCCGTCGACCGCGTAGGGCAGATCGCGATAGCGCTTCGACCACTCGCGAACGAGCGCGACCAGTTGCTCGAACGACCGCACGAGCCGGTTCTCCGGCGAGGTCGGCAAGCCGAGGTCGGCCAGTAGCGCGAGCGTCTCCATGTGAGTCGCGAGGCGGTCCTCGACGCCGACCGCCTCGTACACGATGCAGCGAAGCGGCCGTGCGGCCACCTCGCGCGGGTCGAGCAGCTTGAGCGAGCCGGCCGCGGTGTTCCGCGCATTCTTGTAGGGCGGTTCGCCGGCGGCGATCCGCTCCGCGTTGAGCCGTTCGAAGTCGGCGCGGGCGATGTACACCTCGCCGCGGACCGTGATCGTTTCGGGTCGGCGCAGCCGCAGCGGCACGTCGCGGATCGTCTTGACGTTGGCCGTGACGTCCTCGCCCGTCGTGCCGTCGCCGCGCGTGGCGCCGACCGCCAGCACGCCGTCGACGTACACCAGTTCGACGCCGAGGCCGTCGATCTTCGGTTCGACGACGTACTCGACGCGCGCCTCGGGACCGAGCCCCTTGCGCACGCGCTCGTCGAACGCGGCCAGTTCCGCCTCGTCGTACGTGTTGTCCAGCGACAGCATCGGCACGTCGCGGACGACCTTCGGAAACTCGGAGGCCGGTTCGTGGCCGACGCGCTGCGTCGGCGACCACGGCACGACCCAATCGGGGTGCTGTCGTTCGATGTCGCGCACGCGGCGAACGAGCGCGTCGTATTCGGCGTCGCTGATGATCGGATCGTTCTCGACGTAGTAGCGCCGATCGTGCTCCGCGATCTCGTCGATCAGCGCCAGGTACGCCTGCCGCGTCGCGCCAGTCACGGTCGAGTCAGTGGCCATGCGCACCCGCTGTCGCGACGGTGGTACGGTCGGCTCCCCGCCCCACCTCAGTCATCGAGATGATCGGGGCGCTTGCGCCCCTCGACGAACGCATCGAGCGGAACGTCCGCGTACTCTTCGGCCGCGGGCACCGGCGGCTCGTCGGCCAGTTCGATCTGATCGGTGTCGAGTTCGACTTCTTCGCCGGCATCGATCGGCTCCATCTGACCGGTCTCGGCCTCGTCCTCGGGGAACGGCTTGGTCCCGATCAGACAGCCGGCCTTGATGGTCACTTCGAACGCGCGGTCCGCGAAGTAGGCGTCGATCGCCTCCTTGATGTACCAGAACACGTCCTGCAGTTCTTGCCCCTTGCCGGCGACGCGCTTCCATTCGGGCAACGGGCCGTACTCGATGACCGGCGCAAAGAAAAACTCGCGCGACGACTTGAACAGCAGCGAGAACTCGTCGACGTCGACGCGAGCCGGCGCGAGCCCCGCACGAGCGAGCCACGACTCGCACTCCTCCACCGTCGGATAGCGCGCGAGGTGCGCGTCCAGCCGCTCGAGCGTGTCGTGTTTGTCGTGTTTGACGAGCACCTCGCGGTAGATGTCGTAGAACTCCTGAAACGATCCGCGCAGCGGCAGCGTCGCGCGGACCTCGCCACCGGCTTTCGTCACCCGCGCGAAGTCCGCCAGCGCCGCGGCCGGGTCCGGCATGTCCGGCAGGCCGAGGTTGCACACGACCAGGTCGTAGACCTCGTCGGCGAACGACAGTCGCGGGACGGCGGACTCGGTGCGAAAGAACACCCCCTTGGCGCCAGCCTCGGCGATCTTGTTGCGCGCGACATCGAGCAGCGCCGACGACCCGTCGATCGCGATGAGGCGGCACCCGGGCCCCATGCGGCGCACGATCTCGACCGCCGGATAGCCGGTGCCGCACGCCACGTCGAGGATCTGGCCCTTGTCCGGGATGGCGAGGTCGCGCAGCAGCATGCGCCCGAACGGCTGCGACCAGATCGGGAGAATCTCGCGGTCGTAGATGCGCGCGAGCTTCTCGAACCGATGGGTGCGTTTGCTGTGGGTCGCCACGATCCGTTGCCGTCGGCGGCGCATCATAGCGGGGGACACCCACGTTGCAAGGGCGCGATCGGCCCGCGGAGTTCCTCTGGTCGTCACATGTAGGGGGATGTAGCACTGCGGCCGCCGCGGGTGCAGCGGGGCCGCAGGCGGTCCCGCCGCGGTCGACGGGGCAGGAGCCGCGAAGGCCGGCCCGCCCGCCGCCGGCGTGCCCCCCGTCGGGGTCTCACGGATCGAACCGATACCCGCTGCCGCGCACGGTGACGAAGTGGGCGGGGCGTTCCGGATTCGCCTCCAGTTTCGCGCGCAACTGCGCGACGAAGTTGTCGACGGTGCGGCGCGAGCCGGAGTGGCGCAAGCCCCACACATGACGCAACAGCTCCTCGCGCGAAAACACCTTGGACGGATTTCGCGCGAAGAACAACAGCAGCTCGAACTCGAGGTGCGTGAGCTTGACGGCCCGGCCGCCGCGCCGCACCGTGCGCGTGTCGACGTCGATCTCCACGTCGCCAAAGCGGCGCAGCGCGCCGTCGGACGGCGAATCCGCAGGAGCGAGCGGCGCGTCACGTTGTGCGCGCCGCAGGACGGCGACCACGCGCGCGAGGAGTTCCGCGAGCGCAAACGGCTTGGTCACGTAGTCGTCCGCGCCCAGGCGCAGCGCCGACACCTTGTCGAATTCTTCCCCGCGGGCCGACAGGATGATGATCGGGACCTGGCTCCCCGTCGCGCGCACCCGGCGCAGGACCTCCAACCCGCTCAGCTTCGGCAGGGAAATATCGAGCAGCACCAGGTCGGGCGGGTCGCGCTCGATGCGGGCGACCGCGCTCGGACCGTCGGTCACGACGACGGACTGGTACCCTTCGATGCCGAGGTTGAGCGACAGACCGGTGGCGATGGCATCGTCGTCCTCGACGATGAGGACTTCGATGGGCCGCGGCGGCGGCGGCGTGGTCGGCGTCGTCATGGACATCGTCAGGGGGCGCGCGGCAGCAGCATACTGAACCGCGTGCCCGAACGCGAATCCGATCGAACCCGAACGCGACCGCGGTGCGCGCGCACGATCGCGGACACGATGGTCAGTCCGAGGCCGCTGCCTTCGCTGGCCGCATCGATCGCGGCCCGGCCGCGCTCGAACGTGTCGAAGATGACCCGCTGCTCGGCGCGCGGAATGCCCGGGCCGTGGTCGACGACGGCGATCTCCACCCGCCGGCCCGCGGGCCGGCCGATCAGCTCGATGCGGTCGTCGGCGCCCCCGTACTTGTACGCGTTCACGAGCAGGTTCACGAGCGCCTGGGCGAGCGCGTCGCGATCGCCGAGCACCGCGAGCCCCTCCGGGACGTCCGTGACGAGTTCCACCTGCGCGCCCAGCGCGGCCGCCTGGAGCCCGACGCGCGCGGCGCCGGCGAGTTCGGCGACCTCGACGCGCTCGCGCCGAAACGCGTGGCGGCCGGCCTCGATCTTGGTCAGCTCGATCAGGCGAGCGACGAGCGTCTCGAGGCGCGCGAGTTCGCGCTGCACAAGGTCGAGGCAGCGCTGGCGCTCATCCTCGTCGGCGACCCGGCCCTCGCGCAACATCTCCACGAACATGCGGATCGACGTGAGCGGTGTTCGCAGTTCGTGCGACACGGACGACAAGAAGTCGTTCTGGACGCGCGCGAGGGACGCGCCGCGGCCGATGTAGATCGAACCGAGCACGTAGCCGGTGAGCGCCAGCGCGCAGAACGACAGGACGAGGACGCCGAACAGCAGTCGCACGGACGCCCCGTCACCGCCGATCGCGAGCAGCAGCACGCCGGCGGCCGTCAGCAGGCCCGTCGGCACCACCGCCGCCAAGATCAGCGTGAGCTGCGCACGGCGCAGCGCGACGGACGCGGGCGCGCGGAACCTCACCCGGGCGAGTATAAATCCTTGCCCGAGCGACGGAACTCCTCGGCCTTTTCCGCCAACCCGCGGCGGATCGCTTCGGCCTCGGCGATCCCGTGCGCTCGCGCGTAGTCGCGCACGTCTTGCGTAATCTTCATCGAGCAGAACTTGGGCCCGCACATCGAGCAGAAGTGGGCGCCCTTGGCCGCCGGCGCGGGCAGGGTCTCGTCGTGGTAGGCGCGAGCGGTGTCCGGATCGAGCGACAGGTTGAACTGGTCCTCCCAGCGAAACTCGAACCGCGCCTTCGATAGCGCGTCGTCGCGCTGCTGCGCCAGCGGATGTCCCTTGGCGAGGTCCGCGGCGTGCGCCGCGATCTTGTACGCGATGACGCCCGCCTTGACGTCCTCGCGGTTGGGCAGGCCCAGGTGCTCCTTGGGCGTGACGTAGCACAGCATCGACGTGCCGAACCAGCCGATCATCGCCGCGCCGATCGCCGACGTGATGTGGTCGTAGCCCGGGGCGATGTCGGTGACGATCGGGCCGAGCGTGTAAAACGGCGCGCCGTGGCACACGTCGATCTGGCGGTCGACGTTTTCCTTGATCTTGTGCAGCGGGATGTGCCCCGGCCCTTCGATCATGACCTGCACGTCGTGCTTCCACGCGATCTCGGTGAGCTCGCCCAGCGTTTCGAGTTCGGCGAACTGCGCCGCGTCGTTGGCGTCCGCGATCGAGCCGGGGCGCAGGCCGTCGCCGAGGCTGAACGCGATGTCGTAGCGCTTCATCAGCTCGCAGATGCGCTCGAACTCGGTGTACAGGAAGTTCTCCTTGTGGTGGTACATGCACCACTTCGCCATGATCGAGCCGCCGCGCGAGACGATGCCCGTCACGCGATCGGCGGTGAGCGGAATGTGGCGAAGCAGCACACCGGCGTGAATCGTGAAGTAATCGACCCCCTGTTCGGCCTGCTCCTCGAGGGTCTCCATGAACACGTCGATGTTGAGATCCTCGGCGACGCCGCCGACCTTCTCCAACGCCTGGTAGATCGGCACCGTTCCGACCGGCACCGGCGAGTTGCGCAGGATCCACTCGCGCGTCTCGTGAATGCGGTCGCCGGTGGACAGATCCATGACGGTGTCAGCCCCCCACTTGATCGCCCACCGGAGCTTCTCGACCTCGTCGGCGATGGACGAGTGGACCGCCGAGTTGCCGATGTTGGCGTTGATCTTCACCGCGAAGTCGCGCCCGATGATCATCGGCTCGGACTCGGGGTGGTTGCGGTTGGCGGGGATGATCGCGCGCCCGGCGGCGATCTCGTCGCGGACGAACTCGGGGGTCACCCCCTCGCGGACGGCGACGAACCGCATCTCCTCGGTGATCTCGCCGCGGCGGGCGTAGTGCAGCTGCGACACGTTGGCGTCGCCGCGCGCCAGACGCCGCTCGATCCACGGCTGGCGCAGCTTGGGGAGGCCGTCGCGCAGGTCGTACCCCTGCGGCCCGGACGTGTCGTACACGTCCAGCGGCGGCTCACCGCCGGACAGCTCGATGCGGCGGAACGGCACGCGCAGGCCGTCCACTTCCTTGTACACCTTCGTCGAACGCGGAAACCAGTCGGTCGGCTGGACCGCGGCGACGGGATCGTCGATGACGTTGAGACTCATTGCTTTCCTCCGCCGGCATTACCCGGGTCAGGTTCAGGGGTCGCACGGGCTCGCCGTGCCTCTCAGCACGCAGCTCCCCCAGCAAGGGTGATGTGAAAACCCGCCAACCATAGCGCTTGCTCGCAAAATCGCAAGCGCGGGCCGCCGGCGACGGCCCGGCCGGCGCCCGGTCCGCGCTCGCGTACGCCCGGTCCGCGCTCGCTCGCGCCCCGTTCGCGCTCGCGTGCGCCGCACGCTCCCGTTCGCAATCACGCGCGCCCGGTCCGCGCTCGCGTGCGCCCGGTCCGCGCTCGCGTGCGCCGCGCGTTCCCGTGCGCGTGCGGCGCGCGCGGACTACAGCTTCTGGAACCAGCCCAGCAGCGAAAACGGGGACGTCTTGGCGGCGCCGACGTCGAAGCCGCCACCGCCCTGGCCGGCCTCGCCCTGCCCGAACTCCGGCCCGCCGGGTCCCGCGCCGGCATCGGTCGCCGCGGGCGCCCCGATCCGCACGAGCGTACCGCCGAGCGTGCTCGTGTACAGCGCGCCGGCGTCGCCGTACAGCGCCGCCACCGACGCGGCGGCGAGCGTCTGCGTGAAGTCGATGACGAAGTCGCCGTCGGTGTCCGGGTTCAGTGCGTAGCCCTCGATCACGGTCTCGCCCAGCTCGCACGTGGCGCTCGCAATCGGCGGGTCCACGCTGCGCGTCGCGATCACCTGGTCGGAGGTCACGACCACTCCGCCGTAGAACTTCTCACACCGGCCGCCGGTGCACGTCCCCACCCGCGACGACCGCAGCTCGCCCGTGTCCGCGTACACCGCGAAGAACGCATTGGGCTTGCTCGGATCGTAGCTCTCCAGCCCTCCGGTGCCGAAAAACAGCGCGATGCGCCCGGTCGCGTCCGCACGCGCCCCGATCGTCCCGACGATGGGCCGCTGCGCGCCCAACTCCGCAGTCGCGGCGGTGCTGAACAGCGCCACCGCCCCCGACGGCGTCGTCACCGGCCCGATGCCCTGGGTGAACCCGTTTTCCGGCTCCGTGAGCGGCACCTGGACCTGCGGGTCGATCTTGTAGACATATCCGCACGCGTCCGCGAACACCACGCGGTCGATGCTCCCGTCGAACGTCGGATCGCCCGGTTCGGCCTCGTCGTTCGTCTCGAACGCCGCGATGTCGCTCGTCACCGCGCACTCCGCGTCGAACTGCCACATCAGCGCGCCCGTCTCGACGTCGACGGCCACGACCCGGCGCCCCTTGTCGCTGGCCGCCGGATCCGGGCCGGTCCCGAACACCGCCAGGTACTTGGTGTCGCTCCCGATCTTGACGCGGATCACGACGGGCTTGCTCCGAGCGTAGCCGGCGTCCGACCCCCCGGGCGTCACGGTCCAAAGCGGCGTCGGCCCCACGACCGTTCCGTCCGCGGCGATCGTGTCCGTCACGTCCATCGCGAACACGCTCCGGCCCCCGTTGCCGCCGCCCACCAGGGCGACCGTGTGGAACTCCCCGTCGGACGCGAACTGCACGTCCGCCAGCGTCGGCGACCCGTCCGGGTACGCCGTCACCTTCAGCTCCCCGGCCGTCTGCGTGGCGAAGTAGTCCGCCACCAGCCCCGCCGCGACCTTCGGCGGCACGATCGCCCACTGCTCCTCGCCGTTGCGCGAGTCGGTCAGGTTCGACGGGTTCGTGTACACCGCGTGGATCATCTGGTCCTTCGCCCCGTACAGCACCAGTGTCGGCCGGTTCGCGTGCGCCTGCTCGAACTGGTCCCACTTCGTCTTGTCCGTGAACGACAGGAACCCGTACCACGGCGGCTTGCCGGGCGGCCCCAGCACCGCCGGCGTCGACGTCTCGACCGCTCCGTGCCGAGACAGCGGGATCCCGTCGTTGCCCACGCCAAACCGCGCGCTGCGGACCCACGTCGCTACCTGCGCCGCCGTGGCCTCGCTCGACGTCTGCCCGACCGGCAGCCCCAGCGCGTCGTGCAACGCCTCCGACGACGCGTTCGCCGCCGACAGGTCGACCCGCTGGCCGCCGTCGCTGGTCACCGTGTACACGTGCCGCGCGCCGTCGGCCATCGCGTCCAGCTTCGCCGCCGCGTCCCAGTACACCGTCCCCGTCTGGCTCGTCCCGGTCGCGTTCCCCAGATTCGTCGCGAACAGGTGCCCGCGATCTCCCGGCTGCCGGAACCCGCCCGAGTATGCCACGCCGTCGTGTACCACGACGCCCGCGCGGTAGTGCACCTTGGCCTCCGCGTAGTCGAACTTGATCGTGAGCCCCTTGAGCTCCGGCGTCGTGGTGTGGAAGTCGTTCGAACACATCACCGCCTTCCAGCGGATGGCTCGCCCCACCGGCTTGTCGAAGTTCGCGCACACGTCTCCGCTTCCGTCCCCGCACGCCGCCTGCGTCGCCTCGATCCACACCGGCGGATCCTCGTTGCTCAGGTAGTACTGGATCGTCCCTCCGTTGAGGCTGGCGTCCGGGGTCAGCCGCGCCGACGTCACCACCATCTCCTTGTC